>JARIEX010000183.1 GCA_031127095.1 Gemmatimonadota bacterium | reverse complement strand
GCGTTGCTGCAGGTGGGCTGTCCGGTGGTGATCGGTACCACCGGTTGGTCGGCGCAGCTTCCGGCCGTCGAGGCGGCCGCGCAGGCGGCGCATTGTGCCGCGCTCTGGTCGCCGAACTTCAGCATCGGCGTGCAGCTCTTTCTCGCCATGGCGGAGGACGCGGCCAAGCGCGCGCGTCAGGTGTCCGGCTTCGATGCGCATGTCGTCGAGACGCACCACGTGGCCAAGGTCGATGCGCCGTCGGGGACCGGCATCGCGATCGCTGACCGGTTGCGGGAGGGTCTGGGACGCGAGGTGCCGATCACGAGCGTGCGAACGGGTTCGGTACCGGGCACCCATGAGATCATCTTCGACGCGCCCTTCGAACAGATTCGCCTCGTGCATGAAGCGCGTGATCGTCGGGTGTTCGCCGACGGTGCGCTGACGGCGGCCCGCTGGCTGGCGGCTGCGCGCGCGCCTGGTATGTACACGATGCGCGACGTCCTGGCATCGAGCCAGGCGAGTTCCTGACTTCTCAGCGCGGACCGACGATGGCGCAGCGACTCTTCGGGTGCGGTACCGCACTCGTCACGCCCTTCCTGGCGGATGGTTCCATCGATGAGGTCGCCCTCCGCGCCTTCGTGGAATGGCAGGTCAGCCAAGGGGTGCACATGGTCATCCCTTGCGGGTCGACCGGGGAAGCGGTCACACTGGCACCGGCAGAGCATCGTCGTGTCGTCGAGATCACCGTCGAGCAGGTCAACGGCCGGGTGCCGGTGATCGCCGGCGCCGGGTCGAACGATACGCAGCGCGCTATCGCCACCTCGGTCGAGATGAAGGCGATCGGCGCCACGCATCTGCTCCATGTCACGCCGATGTACAACAAGCCGCCGCAGCGCGCGTTGATGGCGCACTTCCGCGCCATCGCCGATGCGTGTGATCTGCCGATCGTGATCTACAACGTCCCCGGCCGCACCGCGATCAATCTCGAGGCGCGCAGCTGTCTCGAGCTGGCCGCTGACCCGCGTTTTGTGGCCGTAAAGGAAGCCTCGGGCAACCTCGCGCAGATCACGCAGATCATTCGCGAGCGCCCCGAGCACTTCTCGGTGCTGTCCGGAGACGACGGTCTCACACTGAGTGTCATGGCGCACGGCGGGGACGGGATTATCTCGGTGGTCTCAAACGTCGTGCCGGCGCTGATGGTGGCGCTCTGCGAGGCCATGGCGCACGGGGATCTGGCGAAGGCACGGCGCCTCGAGGCGACGCTGGCGCCGGTCGCCCATGCCGCTTTCATCGAGTCGAATCCGATTCCCGTGAAAGCAATGCTCGCGATGATGGGGCGCATGCACGATCGGCTGCGTCTCCCGTTGGTCCCGCTGCTCGAGGCGCATCATCCGCTGGTGCGCGCGGCACTCGTGCAGGCCGCCGCGCTGGCCGCGTAACGTGGCGCGCGTCACTTCCCACTTCCACCCGATTCTGCTCTCATGGCTTTTTCGCTGACCGATCTCGAAACGCGCCTCACTGACCCGATGTTGCTGGACGGTGGGGTCACGCTCCCATCGGATGCGCAGCAACTCTTCGATCAGGCGCTCGCCCTGCTCGAGCGCGGTGAGATCCGGGCGGCGACTCGCGATGCCGACGGCACGTGGCGCGCGGTCGCGTGGGTCAAGCGTGCGATCCTTCTGGGCTTCCGCATCGGCCGTGTCGTGGAGATGCCGGGACAGGCACCGTTTCATTTTCTCGACAAGCATACGTACACGACGCGCGAGTTCCGCGTCGAGAATCAGGTGCGAATCGTACCGGGGGGATCGACGGTGCGGCGCGGTGCGTATCTGGCACCCAATGTGGTCTGCATGCCGCCGATGTACATCAACGTGGGCGCATACGTGGGGCGGGGGACGATGGTCGATTCGCATGCGCTCGTGGGATCCTGTGCGCAGATCGGCGAGCGGGTGCATCTGAGCGCCGCCGCACAGATCGGCGGGGTGCTCGAACCGATCAACGCGTCGCCCGTGATCATTGAAGACGACGTGATCGTGGGCGGCAACTGCGGGGTGTATGAGGGCACCGTGGTGCGGAGCAAGGCCGTGCTCGGGGCGGGGGTGATCCTGACCCGTGGCACGCCGGTCTACGACCTCGTCAACGAGACGGTGCATCGCGCGAGCGATGGGCAGCCGCTCATCATCCCCGAAGGCGCCGTCGTCGTGCCCGGGGCACGGCGCGTCACGTCGCCGTTCGCTGAGGAGCTGGGCCTGTCGCTGCAGACGCCGATCATCGTGAAATACCGGGATGACCGCACCGATGCGGCGACCGCGCTCGAGGCGTGGTTGCGGTGACCGGCCGCGCTGCGCCGTTCGTGGTTCACGGCATAATTCGCCCACCGGGCGACAAGTCGATCAGCCACCGGGCGCTGATTTTCGCCGCGATCGCCGACGGCCCGTCGCGTGTGCGCGGTGTGCTCGAGTCGGCCGATGTGCAGGCGACCGCCGGCGCGCTGCGCGCCATGGGCGCCGACATTCCGGCGCTGAGCGACGACTTCGTGGTGAACGGGCGCGGCATCGCGTCGTTGCATTCGCCCGAGTCGGCGCTCGACTGCGGCAACAGCGGCACGACCACGCGATTGATGGCGGGACTCGTGGCCGGACTCGCGGGTCGCGTGGCTCGCTTCGAGGGCGACGCGAGCCTCAGTCGGCGGCCGATGCGTCGCATCGCGGCGCCGCTGACGGACATGGGCGCGCGGATCGAATTCGAAGGTGCGGAGGGCCACGATGGCTTGCCGATGCGTGTGCATGGCATGCCGCTCTCGGCGATCACCTTCGTGAACGCGCACGCCAGCGCGCAGGTCAAGGGCGCATTGATCCTTGCCGGACTGGCGTCGGGTTCCGGCGTCGCGGTGCAGGAGCCGCAGCGGTCTCGCGATCACACCGAGCGCATGCTGCTGGCGCGCGGCGTGCAGCTCACGGTTACCGACGATGGCGTCGTGCTGCCGCCGGCGCAGACGCTCAACGCGGTCGATGTGGTCGTGCCCGCCGATCCGTCGTCGGCGACGTTCTTCGCGGCGCTCGCGGCACTGGCGGACGCGGGCAAACTCCGGATCGAGCAGGTCTGTCTCAATCCGACGCGCACAGGGGCGCTGGATGTTCTGCGTCGCATGGGAGCGCGAATCGCGGTGGACGAGGAACGGGTCGTCGGCGGCGAACCAGTCGGGACGCTCGTCGTGGGCCCCGGTGTCCTGACGGCCACCGCCATCGGCGGCGCGGAGATCCCCCGCTGTATCGACGAGCTGCCGATGCTGGCCTGCGTGGCGGCGATGGCCGTCGGGGAGACGCGCATCACCGACGCGGGCGAGTTGCGCGTGAAGGAGAGCGACCGCATCCGGGCGATGGTCGAGAACCTACGGGCACTGGGCGTCGAGGCGGACGAGCTGCCGGACGGGATGCGGATCGTAGGGGCGCGGCGGGCCTTGTCGGGGCACGTCGTGACGCACGGCGATCACCGGCTGGCCATGGCCTTCGGTGTCCTGGGTGCGCTTCCCGGCAACGCGATCACCATCGACGATCCGGGGTGCGTGGCGGTGTCCTATCCCACCTTCTGGCAAGACCTCGCGGTGGCGGTGGCTCCGTCGTCCGAGCGGTCCGTCGGGCGCACGCCGCTCGTCATCGCGATCGACGGTCCGGCCGCGTCGGGCAAGAGTTCAACGGCACAGTGGGTCGCGCAGCTGCTGCAGGTGCATCACGTGGACTCCGGTGCCTTCTACCGGGCGATCACGCTGTTGGCGCTGGAAGCCCATCCATCGCCTGAGACATGGACCGCAGAGCGTGTGCTCGCCCAGGCGCATCGTATTTCGTGGCGTCTGACCGAGCGTTCGGTGCTCCCGATGATTGACGGGGCGGTCCGGGACGAGGAAATGCGCGGCAGTGCCGTGACACGTCAGGTGTCGCGGGTGGCGCAGATGGCGTTGGTTCGGCAGTGGGTCAACGATCAGGTCCGGGCCGCCGGCGCCGCGACCGATGTTGTCGTCGATGGCCGGGATATCGGGACCGCCGTGTTCCCGACCGCAGCGCTCAAGGTGTTTCTGGTGGCCGACCCCTGGGAGCGGGCCCGGCGCCGGCTCATTCAGCGGTTGGGGCGTCGTCCCAATGACGCCGAGATCGCGGAGGAGACCGAGGCGCTGGTGGCCAGAGACTCCCTCGACGCCGCCCAGAGTGCCCCGGCGCGGGATGCGATCACGATCGACACCACGATCGTGACGCAGGAAGAGCAGGTTGAGCGGATCGTGGCCTTGGCGAAGGCCACCCGGGATCGTCTGCGCGGACACTGAGCCCGGGCGGGGGGACGGGACGGACCGGTGCACCCATTGCCGCAGGGGCTTGATCCCTCTACGTTTCTGGGTTCCCACTGTTAATACGTCCCACCCTCATCTCGGCGCGGCGAGTGCAGTTCCGCGACTCGGAGATACCCACACGTATGAGCACTGAACTGAGCCCTGAGCTCGCCGCCGAGCTGGACGCCGCCCTCAACGCGGACATGGACGAACTCGACGCGGAGCCGGCGCACAATAAGCTCACGGCGCGCGAGAAGCGCGACCTGCAGAAGAGCCAGCTCCGCCCCCTCGCGAACCGTCGTCCGGAACTCTACGAAGAAGACGAGTTCTCGTCCGAAGAGTACGAGCGGATGCTGGAGCTGTACAACGGCACGCTGGCGTCGATCGAAGAAGGTGAGATCGTCAAGGCGCACGTCCTTGAGATTCGCGAGAACCTGGTCGTCCTGGATATCGGCTTCAAGTCCGAAGGGACGATCCCGCTCGAAGAGTTCAAGGATATGCCCGACCTCAAGGTCGGCGATGAAGTCGAAGTGCTCCTGGAGCACCTCGAGGATCAGGAAGGCTCGGTCGTCCTGTCCAAGAAGAAGGCCGACTTCATGCGTGTGTGGGAGCGCATCCGCGTGGCCTACGAGAGCGACATGCCGGTCGAAGGCACGCTCGTCAAGAAGATCAAGGGCGGCGTGGTTGTCGACCTCATGGGCGTCGATGCGTTCCTGCCGGGTTCGCAGATCGCGCTCCGTCGCGTGCCGAACATCGACGAACTGCTCGGTCACAAGTACGAGTTCAAGATCATCAAGCTCAACAAGCGTCGCCGCAACATCGTGGTGTCGCGTCGTGTGATCCTCGAGCAGGAACGCGCCGGCAAGCGCGAGAAGCTCATGAAGGAGCTCTCGAAGGATCAGGTGCGGAAGGGCGTCGTCAAGAACATCACGGACTTCGGTGCATTCATCGATCTCGGTGGCGTGGACGGCCTGCTGCACATCACCGACATGTCGTGGGGCCGTATCTCGCATCCGAGCGAGATGGTCCAGATCGGCATGGAGCTCGAGATCAAGGTCCTGGATATCGATTGGGAGCGCGAGCGCATCTCGCTCGGCCTCAAGCAGCTCCAGAGCTACCCGTGGAAGGACGTGGCGGCCAAGTACCCGGTCGGTACGCGCGTGAACGGCAAGGTGGTGTCGATCACGAACTACGGCGCGTTCATCGAGCTCGAGCCGGGCATCGAAGGCCTCGTCCATATCTCCGAAATGAGCTGGACGCGCAACGTTCGCCACCCGTCGAAGATCGTGTCGATCGGCGAAGCGATCGAGGCGGTGGTGCTCAAGGTCGACGAGACCGAAGAGAAGATTTCGCTGGGTATGAAGCAGACCGAGCAGGATCCGTGGGTTATCCTGCCGCTCAAGTACCCGGTCGGCACGCGTATCAACGGCAAGGTCCGCAACCTGACCTCGTTCGGCGCGTTCGTCGAAATCGAGCCGGGCATCGACGGCCTCATTCACATCTCCGACATGTCCTGGACCAAGCGCGTCCAGCATCCGTCGGAAGTCGTGAAGAAGGGCGACGCGGTGGACGTGGTGATCCTCAACATCGACAGCGAAAACAAGCGTATCTCGCTCGGCCTGAAGCAGGCCGAAGAAGATCCGTGGCTTCGCATCGGTGAGACGTATCCGGTCGGCACCGAGCTTCCGGGCAAGGTGGTTCGCCTGATGGACAAGGGCGTCGTCGTCGATCTCGGGAACGACATCGAAGGCTTCGTCCCGGTGAGCCAGCTCAACCCCGAAGGCACGGTCACGAACCCGGCCGACTTCGCGTGGGAAACGATGAACCTGGTGATGCGCGTGTTGGAGGTGGATCCCATCCACCGCCGTATCGTGCTCG
>JARIEX010000182.1 GCA_031127095.1 Gemmatimonadota bacterium | reverse complement strand
AGCTCCACGCGCTGGGCTGGGGTGTGAAACGCATCGCCCGCGAGCTGGGCTGCGCGAAGAACACGGTCAAGAAGTACGTGACCCAGGGCGACTGGCGCCCGGCGGCGCCCGTGGTGCGCGTGGGCGTCTTGGACGCCCTGCAGCCGTGGCTGGCGGCCTGCTTCCATCAGCATCATGGCAACGCCGATGTCGTGCGCCAGGCGCTGCTCCGCGAGCACCAGGTCACCGTGTCGCTCCGGACGGTCGAGCGGGCGGTGGCGCCGCTGCGCCAAGCGCTGCGTGCCGCGGCGCGCGCCACGGTGCGCTTTGAAACGCGGCCGGGCCAGCAGCTCCAGATCGATTTCGGCGAGCGCACCGTGGTGATCGCCGGCGTGAAGGAGCGCGTGTACTGTTTTGTCGCGACGCTCGGCTACTCGCGGCGCCTGCATGTGCGCGTGTTTCTGCACGCGCGACAAACGGCGTGGCTCGAGGGGCTCGAGAGTACCTTCACGGCCTTCGGCGGCGTGCCCGAGACCGTGCTGCTCGATAACGCGAAGGCGCTCGTCGTGCGGCATGTCGTCGCCACGCGCGAGGTCACGTTCCATCCGCGCCTCCTGGCGTTTGCGCAGCACTGGGGCTTTCGCCCCATCGCGTGCGCGCCGTATCGCGCGCAGACGAAAGGGAAGGACGAGCGCGGTGTCGGCTATGTGAAGCACAATGCGCTCGCCGGCCACACGTTTGATTCCTTCGCGGCGCTGGAGGCGCATCTCGCGCAGTGGACCCGCGAGGTCGCCGACGTGCGCGTGCACGGCACCACGGGTGAAGCGCCCATCGCGCGCTTCACCCGCGATGAGGCCGGCACGCTCACGCCGCTCGCGTCGCGGGCGAGCTTTCAGCCGACGCGCGAGTGGATGCGGCGTGTCCAGGTCGATTGCACCATCGAGCTGCATCGGAATTGGTACTCCGTACCGTGGCGGTATCTTGGGGAAACGGTCCGTGTCCAGCAGCACGGCGAGCGCGTGACGATCACGTACGGCGCCGCGATCATCGCGGACCATCACGTGGCGGTCGGCACGCGGGTCCGCCGCGTCGATCCGACGCATCTCGTCGGCATCACGGCTCGCGCGCACCGCGAGGCGAGTGCGGAGCGCGTACTCCCCGCGGCGACGCTGCTCCGCCCGCTAGCGGAATACGGGATCGCCGCCGGTGAGACGCCATGTGGGGTCGCGGCATGACGCCACGCGCGGCGGCGGCCCTGGTCTCGCCGCCCGATCCCGCCACGCTCGACGCCATGCTCACGCGGCTCAAGCTCACGGCGATCCGGGATCAACTCGACACGCTGCTCGCCGAGGCGGCGCGGCGCGAGCTCACCCTCGTCGAGACGGTCGCGTACCTCTGCGAGCGTGAGATCGCGCGCAAAGACGCGCGGCGCATCGACATGGCGCTCGGCCTCGCGCGCTTCCCGATGGTGCGTGAACTCTCCGGCTACGACTTCGCCGCGCAGCCGGCCGTCGATAAACAGCAGATCAAGGAACTGGCCACCGGCCGCTTCATCGCCAACGGCGAGTCACTCCTTTTACTCGGTCCGCCCGGTGTCGGAAAGACGCACTTGAGCGTCGGCCTCGGTCGCGCCGCCATCACCGCCGGCTACAGCGTCCTGTTTACCAGCGCGACGACACTGATCGCGCAACTTGTGAAGGCGCACACGCAGGGTCTCCTCGACGAGAAGCTGCTCCACTTTTCCAAACCCAAACTGCTGATCATCGATGAACTGGGCTACCTGCCCATCGAGCCCGATGCGGCACATGTCCTCTTCCAACTCGTCAGCCGTCGCTACGAACGCGGCAGCATCTTGCTCACCTCGAATCGCGCGGTCAGCGAGTGGGGTGAGGTCTTTGGTGACCCCGTCGTCGCGACCGCCATCCTCGACCGCCTGCTGCATCACAGCCACGTCATCACCATCCGCGGCGAGAGCTATCGGCTCAAAGAGAAGCGACGGGCCGGACTCCTGACGGCGTCCAAGCAACGCGATGCGAGTACGACCCCATCACCGCAAGGGGTCAATTCCTGATGTCGCCAAGGGGTCATTTCCTGATGTCGCTTGACAGGCGTTACGCAAGCAGCAGTCTTCGCCGCTCCCTGCTTCGGCCCCCGTTCGCCCGTTGACGGGCATTTAACGACGTTGGCCAGGGAACAAAACTCTGCAACGAAATTCACGAGCGAAACCATAAGAACCGCCGCCCCGTCCTCAAGGTACCGACACAGTCACGTCTTCTCACGCGCCGGGCCAAGCAACATGACAGAGACGTTGTGCAGCAGCGAGTGAGCCAGCAGGGCCTGAACATCGCGATGCGGAAAAGCGCAGCGCTCAGGGTCGAGCCAGGTGTAGTCGAACGACTCGAGAGGTTGCTGCTGGTAGGCTTACTACTGTTTCGCACGCACGGAACACTGCGGCGGCCGCGTAAGCAGGCTATAGGATTAGACCTACGACCTCTCCCCTAGGAACCGTGCGATTTGCCGCCGATGCGCGAGATCGTACCCGGAGATATTGAACTTGCACCGGACCCGATTTCGTAGACGCCCGACTCGGCCAAGTTTCGGCGCGGAGGTGGCACATGGGATCTAGTAAAAAAGATCGTCCAGAGTGAGTGTCGCGCGTTCAAGGCGGAGAAGGCGCGAATGGTGGCAGCGCGACGGGCGGCGGGCGTGTCGTTGACGCAGATCGGCCGGGAATTAGAGGTCCGACCGGAACAGCTGCGGGCGTGGACGCGAGCCCGGCGGCAAGCGTGTGGGGAGGGGTCAGCGCCGCCGGGCGAGACGCTGGCGCAAGAGAACCGGCGGCACCGACGCGAGCTGGCGACGCTGCGTCTGGAGCAGGCCTTCGCAAGAAAGTGGCGGTGCACTTCGCAAAAGAGTCGCGTTGAGGTGCGCAGGGATGGCTCGTCACTAGGTCGAGATCCTTGTGCCACGCATGTGCAGCGTGTCGGCAGAGTCCGTGTCCAGTTACGACGTGAATCGCCAGCGACTGGAGAGTTGGCGGGCGGTCATCGACGACGCGATCATGGTCCAGGTGCGAATCACGTTCGCGGAGAGGCGGGGGCGCAAGTCCCCCCGCGCGCGCACAAAAAACTGCGTGCCGCGGGGCTCCCCACGAGCACGAAGCGTCTGGCGCGCCTTATGCGAGCGGCAGGGTTGGCTGCTCGACCGCAAACGCGCTGTCGCGTGACCACCACCGACTCGCATCACGTGGACCCCATCGCGCCGAATCCGCTCGCGCATCAGTTTGATGGCAATGGCGTAGGCCTGAATCGGCGATGGGTGGGTGAGGTGACGTAAATCCCGACGTACGACGGTTTCCTCCATTGGTCAACGGCCTTGGATCTGGGCTCGGTGCGCTGCGTCGGCTAGGCGATGCGCGACACCATGGAGGTGGCATTGGTGCTCAGCGTGCTGCGCATGGCGCGCGAGGCACGACAGTCGGCGCCGGGCCTGATCTTTCATAGTGATCGCGGGAATCAATATGCCTCTGGCGCGCATCGAACGGAACTCGAAGCGCACGGCATTCTGGCGAGCATGAGCGGCTGTCACGACAACGCCGTGGTAGAGAGTCTCTTCACGACGCTGACGTACGAGCTGGCGATGACGCACGATTGGCACCTCCAAGAGGATTCGCGGCGTGCCACGTTGAGCGACATCGAGGCGTGGTACAACCGGAAGCGATGGCAATAGACTTTGGGGGGACGTCAGTCCGGCGGAGCACGAAGCGCAGCTACCGGCGGTCGTGTCGTTGCATTCAATTGCGCGGCCATTCTTTCGGCGTAAGTACAGGGTCGACTAAAGCTGATAGAAATAAACTTCGCCTTAAGCAAGGATCGGTCGTCGTGGTGCAGCCGCGTCGCTGGCCTAAGGCGGCAAAAGAACTGTCGACCAAGCTCGCTCGTAGGCGCCGTATTCAACTTGCGACGCAAATTGCTCTCTAATCCGCGCAGAAGCCGCGATCCCGCACCTGTTGCGCAGCGCGGGATCGCGAATGAGGCGATGGACCGCCTCGGTCAGACCGATTACATCGCCAGCCGGTGCCACCTCACCGCTAGCACCCAAGACATGTGCAGCATCCCCGACGTCCGTGGCCACGCACGGCACTCCGCATCCCATCGCTTCACTAAGGACATTCGGGCTCCCTTCGCTGCGCGACGTGAGCATTAGAACATCACAGGCGTTGTAGATCGCCGGCATGTCC
The DNA here is from genome assembly GCA_031127095.1 of Gemmatimonadota bacterium. Lineage (GTDB taxonomy): Bacteria > Gemmatimonadota > Gemmatimonadetes > Gemmatimonadales > Gemmatimonadaceae > Gemmatimonas. The sequence continues at coordinate 1,995 of JARIEX010000182.1, read as the reverse complement.
CGGCGCTCGCCGCAACGCACGAAGCGTCCCCGTAAAGCGGGTACCTCACGCTCCAATCGCGCAATGGGAGCGTCCAGCGCACAAGGTTCGGCGGCGGTTCCAATCTCTGTGCCAGAGCCAACAAGAAGGAAGTGAACCCTCTCGTCGCGAATCGCGAGCTGCGACGCTACCTTCAAAAAAGTGGTGTGGTCCTTGAGCGGGTCCACCCGCGCGGCCATACCAACTACGATGGCATTGGCCGGGACGCCAAGGGCTTGACGCGTCGCCGCGCCAATTGAAATGTCAGGCTTGAAAAGATCTGCATCAACCCCGTTCGGAATTACCACGGTACGCGCTTTCGAGAAGCCGCGTGCCTCATGCTGGCGTGCGGAGCGGGCCGAATTGTATACCACCGCCTCGGGGTGATAAGAAAAACGTGCCATTAGCAGAACGAGCTGGCGAAGCCTTCGTGGCTCGGAATCCCACGCATCGAGCGAATGCCGTACGTTCCAAAGAACCGGCCACCGTTCGCGGCTAGTCATCGAGAGGAGCGACGCCGCAAGATTGGCGTGATACATCCAACCCTGAAGGACGGTCGCACGTACCTCGCGCGCGATCGTCCGCAGTTGGCGGAGGCCACGCCAGGACGCGCGCCCGCGCGCGAGTCCGACCGCCCATACCCGTGTACCTATCGCCTCCAGTTCCGTCGCGCGAGTGCCCCGTGTCGTCAGTGATACCACCGCGTGACGCGACGGATCGGCCGATGTGCGAATCACACGGACGAGGCTAGCTTCTGCACCACCCGTTCCCAGGCCCGTGATGATGTGCAAAATCGTCGGAGAGGTGGTGGACACGGATGCCGAACCGCTCAGATCGTGCGCGATGTGTTTTCAGAACGGGACGTCGACAATATCCGCCAAGGACGAACCAAGTCGCCGAATGCGTCGGCGGCCAGCGACTCCATTTCCGAAGAAAGGATCGGGTCCAGCACAGCTAGACGCCGACGCCACTCGCCGGCTAGAACTAGGCCTAGAAGAGCAGAAGCAGAGACGATCGCCGAGAAGAGTGCCTTGAGCAGAAGCCGACGGCTCTCGGGAAGGGGCGGGCGAACCGGCGGTTCGACAACTGTGATCACCGGAAGGTTTCTGCTTTCTTCGAGACGAGCTTGCTCCAGCGCTTGCGCAAGGCCAGACACGACCTGCTGCCGCAGGCTTACTTCCCGACGCAGGCGGTCGTCTTGCAAGACCAACTGCGGCGCACCGCTGAACACGCGATTGATCCGAAGGAATTCCTCGAGTTTGTCCTCCGCGGCGCGTAGTTCGGCCCGCGACATCGACAGGCGCGTCTCAGTAAAAACACGCTCCTGCGACGCAAAGGATCGCTGTGCCATGATATTCAGAAGATTCAATTCCTCGAGCGCGCGGCTGGCCACCTGGCGGGCTAGTTCAGGATCATCGAGTCGAACGGTGAGACGCACGAGACCGGTCTTAATCCCGACGCTGGCGTTGATCATCGTGCGCAGCTGGCGCAGCGCCAGTTCCCCACGGCGTGCGGTGTCGGCAACGCCAGGCTCAAGGTGCGTAGAAAGCGAGACCGGCTGCCCATCGGCACTCGTGTAACGGCCAGCGAGCAGCAGTCGCAGCATGCCGTCGCCGCGCAACACGTCGGCATAGAAGTCCGGCGATTGCCCTGCCTGCGCTTTGGGAACGTTGACGCCGAGCTGCGCCGCCAGTCCCGCGAGACGAGAGATACCGCCGTCCGGCGACTGCGCAACGAATATGGCTTGCGACACCCACTGTCGGTCGCCGAGCAGCCCGGCGCCGACCACCATGAAAGCGATGAGCATTGGTGCCACCAGCAGCAGCCGACGTCTTCGAAGCGCCAGTCGGAGCACGTCGAGCGCCGTCAGTGTTGCGTGCGGCGAGGACGGCGTCGCGTCCCTGTTGATCGCTTCGGAAGAACGTGGTGTAGGTGTCATTCGGTGTTCACCAAAAACAGGGACCGCAGGGCGGTAGC
>JARIEX010000041.1 GCA_031127095.1 Gemmatimonadota bacterium | reverse complement strand
ACGGCCGGTGATGGCGTCCGGTGGCCACCACCACCCGCGCGAACGATTCGTCGCGCACAAGGCCATCGGCGCCGCGCGACCGCACGCGCCATCCGTGCGCGTTGGGTTCGATCTCCTCCACGCGGGTGTGCAGGCGGGCATCGCGCAGCAGATCGAACCGGTTGGCGTACTCCGCGAGGTACGCGCCGATCTGTTCGGCGCGCGGATACGCAGCCGTGCCCGGTGGATGCGGCAGGTCGCTGAACGCCGTGGTGACGCGACTGGTGTTGGTGCGCATCCCGGGCCACATGCTGCTGTGCGGCGCCCCCACGCGCCACTGGCCGCCCACGCCGTCGCTTTGTTCGAAGAGCACGGGTTCGAGCCCGACGCCGCGCAGAAAGCGTGCGGTGGCCAGTCCGGCGGGGCCGGCGCCGAGAACGGCGACGCGTCCGCGCGCCGTGGGTGTCACTGAAAGACCGCGTGCTCGCCGCGGTCGTCGGCGATGTCGCCGCGTAGCCGTTTGGCGTAGAAGTCGGCGAGGGTGTCGGTGCCCGTGGACGGCGTGGCATCGGCGTCGTAGCGCTGGGCGGCGGCGTCCCACACCAGCATCGATTCCGTGGCGTAGTAGCGGCCGATGCGCGCCAGCTGGGCCTTGTCGGCCAGCGATGGCACCACGCGTCCGGCAGCGCTCAGCACCGCGATGATGACATCGAGGAGCGCGACCGGCACCTGCGTGAAGCGCGGGGGGCGTCCCAGCAGCGCGAACAGCTGTTCGCCCTGCTCGCGTGGCGTCTGCGCCGGGCCGGGGCCGCCAATGGGGAGGATGCGATTGTGGCGCGCTGGATCGGTGAGGCTGTCGGCGATGAACGCGGCCAGATCGTCGTCGCTGATGGGTTTGCACGCCGTGAGCGTGCCGGTGCCGAACATGAGGAACGGTTTGCCGCGCTGCACGCGTGCCACCTGTCCCGCCAGCGACTTGAAGAACGCCGTGGGGCGCACAATGGTCCACGTGAGCCCGGAGTCGATGAGGGCGCGCTCGAAGGCCAGCTTGGCGTGCTGGAACGGCAGCAACGGTTTCTGCACGCAGATGGCCGACAGCAGCACCATGTGCGTGACCCCCGCGGCGCGCGCGGCGTGCAGCACGTGCTGGTGCGCCTGATGGTCGATGGCCCACGCATCGCGCGGGGTGCCGGTGCGCGAGGCCATGCACGAGACCACCGCGTCGAAGCGTTCGCCGCGGAAGCCGTCGCGCGCCAGCGACGCCGGATCCTGCACGTCGCCGTGGCGAATAGAGACGCCGGGGGGGAGAGCAGAGGCGTCGGCGCGCGGGCGTCCGAAGCACACCACCTCGTGGCCGCGTGCGGCGAGCGCGCGCACGGTGGCCCGGCCGATCGTGCCGGTGGCGCCGAGCATGAACACGCGCTGCGGGGGTTGCTGCGTCATGCGGGGAAAGATGCCTCGGGAAGGGGGCGCTGGGAATGCGGCGTGCGGGGCGGTAGGATTGCAGGTCGGCACGTCGGCGCCTGTTGTCCTGCATCGGAATCCGCTCATGAACGACCTCACGATCGACCACGCGGGGCTGCCGCTGGCCGTCTCGCTGTACGGCCACCGGGACGCGCCGCCGGTGCTGCTGCTGCACGGCCTGAGCAACAGCCGGGACGTGTGGTACGACTGGGCGGTGGAATTGAGCGACCGGTACCGCGTGTTCGCGCTCGATTTCCGCGGGCACGGGCACTCGGGGCGCGCCGATCGATACGACATGGGGGACTACGTGTCGGATGCGCTCGCCACGCTAGCCGTGATCGGGGCGCCGACGCGCGTCGTGGGGCACTCGCTGGGCGGTGTGGTGGCCGGCGCGCTGGCGCAAACGGACCATGCGCTGGTGCACTCCGTGCTCATGCTCGATCCGGCGTGGTATTTCGGGATCCCGGAGGAGTTTGCGCGCACCGTGTATCCGCGGCGGTTCGCGTTGCTGGTCGGCCTCATGACGCGGCTGCGGGAGGAGCGGGCACCACTGGACGCGTGGATTGCCGCGGTGGCGCAGACGCCGCATCCGTCGGGGGGCGTGTTCGCCGACTACATGAGCGCGCGACAGGTGATCAGTCATGCCTCGGCGTTACAGCGACAGGACCCGGCGTGCTGGGCCCGGCCGTTCACGGAGGCGCTCGCGATGCTCGATACCGCGCAGCCGTTCCGGCGCCCCACGCAGCTGATCCGCTGCGATGCCGCGCTGGGCGCGGCCTTTCTCGACGAGCACGCGGATCTCATCCGGGCGGTGAATCCGGCGCTCGCGATCACGCACTACGTGGGCGCGGATCACTTCCCGCACCGCACGCACGGATTCGCGCCCCGGTTCCGCGCCGATCTCAACGCGTTTCTCCTCGCCTGAGCGGCGGCGTCCCATGCAGCTGACCGACATCCCCTTCGGCGTGACCGACTGGAGCACCGTAACGCCCACCGTGCACGCCGGGACCACCGGCACGGCCACGTGGCGTACGTGCCACTTCGGCGTGATCCGCGTGCGGATGGTGGACTACTCGGCCCACTACGACGCCGATCACTGGTGCGAAAAGGGACACATTCTGCTCTGTCTGGCCGGCGACCTCGAGACTGAACTGGCCGACGGCCGGGTGGTGCGACTCACGCCCGGGATGAGCTATCAGGTGGCGGATCACGCCGAGCCGCACCGGTCGCGCACGGTGGGTGGGGCGACGCTGTTTATTGTGGACTGAGGGCGGGACGGCAGGACGGATGCCCGCCGCCGGGCGCGTGACGTGCCACCGGTGCTGGTTCCACAGCATGGCATGCGCGGCTACAAGTAATGCGGGTTATTGGCCGATATTTTTGGGGTCGGCAGTCTCGGTCGCTTGACGTGGGGCGGCCGTTGGTCCTGCGCCGCTCGCGTAATCGTGAGGAAGCCCGACGGGGCGCCCACGGAAGCGCTCACAAGTGATAACCAGAGAGAATTGATGTGATACACGCTGTCCGTAACTGGAAGCTGCAAACGAAGCTGCTGACGTCCTTTGCCTGTGTTTTGGTCGTCGTGCTCGTGCAGTCGGTGGTCGCCTTTCGCGCCACCAAGGCAAACTCGGAGTCCACTCGCTGGACCGAACACACCCACGAAGTGATGGCGGTCGCCAATGAAGCGCTTGCGAGCCTCGTCGACATGGAGACCGGGTATCGCGGCTTTCTGGTCACCGGCCGCGAGGAGTTTCTCGCGCCGTACGAGAGCGGTGAGCGCGCCGCCCCCGCGGCCCTCACCAAGCTGCTGACGCTCACCGCCGACAACCCGGCGCAGGTCGCGCGCTGGGCGGATCTGCAGGCGCGCTCCAAGGCGTGGCAGGCGGAGATCACGGTCCCCGGCATCGCCTTGCGCCGTCGCGTGACGAGCGACAGCGCGCGGCAGGAGGAGATCGTGGCCTTCGAGACCACCGGCAAGGGGAAGCAGCACTTTGACGGGATGCGCGGGGTTTTTGCCGCGGCGATCGAGGCCGAGCGCCGGCTGCTTGTGACCCGCACCGCCGCAAGTGTACAGGACTCGCAGCGGCTGCTCGTGGTCATCGTTGCCGGAACACTCCTGGTGGTGCTCCTCGGGTTGACGATTGCGTTCACATTGTCCCGCGCCATTGTCGGACCGATTCGTACGCTGTCTGCTGCGGCGGAGGCCCTCGCGATCGGTGATCTCGACGTGCCACTGACCCAGACGTCGACGGATGAGGTGGGCGAATTGACGGGTTCCTTCGCCAAGATGGCAGCGGCGCAACGTCGCATGACGGAGGGCGCCACAGCGATCGCCCGCGGGGATCTGTCGGTGGCAGTGGCGGCGCGGAGTCCCAAGGATGTGCTGGGACATGCGTTCGTCACGCTCCGCACGACCATGGATGCGCTCGTGCGGGAAACGTCCGGGCTGGTCACGGCGGCGAAAGCGGGTGAGCTCGCGACGCGTGGCAACGCCAATGCCTTCTCCGGCGCGTATCGCGACCTCGTGCAAGGCATCAATGAAACACTCGATGCGGTGATCGAACCGATCAATGACGCCGCCGCCGTTCTGGCCCGGATTGCCGATCGGGATCTCCGTGCGCGCGCGACCGGGAACTACACGGGGGACTTCGCGCGGCTGAAGAGCTCGATCAACACCGCCGCCGCCACACTCGACGGCGCGCTCGAGCAGGTCAGCCGGGCCGCAGAACAGACGGACAGCGCGGGCCAGCAGATCGCGTCCACCAGTCAGTCGCTGGCGCAAGGTGCCTCGGACCAGGCCGCGTCCATCGAGGAAGTCACCAGCAGTCTGCACCAGTTGCTCTCGTCCACCGACACGACGGCGCGGAATGCACAGGACGCGCGGCGCATGGCTGAAGCCGCCCGTGAGCAAGTGGCTGCGGGAACGAGCAGCATGCAGCGCCTGAGCCAGGCGATCGCGAGCATCAAGAGTTCGAGCGACCAGACGGCGAAAATTGTGAGAACCATCGATGAAATCGCCTTCCAGACCAACCTGCTGGCGCTGAACGCCGCGGTCGAGGCAGCGCGGGCGGGCGATGCGGGACGCGGCTTTGCCGTCGTGGCAGAAGAGGTGCGCAGTCTCGCCATCCGCAGTGCGGAAGCCGCGAAGACCACGGCCGCCCTGATCGAGGACTCCGTGCAGAGCACCGCGGGTGGTGTGGCGCTGAATGCGGAGGTCACCAAGATCCTCGATGAAATCGGTCGTCAGGTGGGTGCCGTCACGGCAGTCGTCGGTGAGATTGCCACCACCGGCGACGAGCAGAACCGGGATGTGCGGCAGATCAGTGAATCCATCACCGCACTCAACTCGGTCACGCAGCAGGTGGCGGCCACCGCCGAGGAAGCCGCGAGCGCCTCTGAGGAGCTGGCGAGCCAGTCGGCCTCGCTCACGACGATGATCGGAAGCTTCAGTCTTGGTGGGGATGGGCACGAGGCCTCGTCCGCAACCATGCCGATCGAGTGGGCTGGCGACCGGTCAGGAATGTCCCGGAGTGCCGCGCGGCGGGTGCGGATGACGTAGGGTCCGGTGGGGGACGGGTGTCAGTGGACCATGACGATTCGTGTATGTCCGATCCCGTTGCGCACCCTCGCGGCGGCCATCCTCGCACTCGGGATGACGGCAATGCCCGCGCCGGCCGGGGCCCAGCCCGCCCCCGCCCAGCCGGCCCCCGTGCGGGGTGGCGCCGCACCGCGCACGTTTACCATCACGGGTGTGGTGCGGGACTCCGCCTCGGGTGAAGTGCTCCGCAATGCCCGGGTAGGGCTCGTGAGCTCGCCGCGCGCCATCCAGACCAACGTTGATGGCCGCTTTGCGCTGCTTGGTGTGCCGGAGGGGCCGCAGACGCTGCGGGTGCAGTACGTGGGGTACGCCTCGCGGTTGCTGCCGCTGCGCCCCGATACCGTGACCGGCGCGCTGGTGGTGTTCCTGACCAAGGCGGTCGTGCGGCTCTCCACCGCCACCGTGCAGTCGGCCATCGACCAGTCGCCTACCGTCATCGCCATTGGGCGCGATGCGGGCGTGCAGTCCATTTCGACGGCGCAGGTGGAAGCGATGCCGTCGGTGGGTGAGGCCGACGTGTTCCGCACGCTGCAGATGCTGCCCAGCGTGGCCGGCGCCGGCAATGGCGGGGCGAGCCTGTCGGTGCGCGGCGGCACGCCCGACCAGAACCTCGTGCTGCTGGACGGCATCACGGTGTATCACGTGGACCACTTCTTCGGCTTGTTCAGCGCGTTCAACACCGACGCGCTGAAAGACATCCAGCTGTATGCCGGCGGTTTTCCAGCGCGCTACGGCGGCCGCGTGTCGTCGGTGATCGACCTCACCGGCAAGGCGGGCGACGAGCGTCACTTTCGTGCGAGCGGCGGCGCAAGTCTGCTCAGTGCACGCGGTGTGGTGGAGATTCCGTTGGGACGCGGCAGCCTGCTGCTGTCAGGACGGCGCTCGTACACCGACGTGATCAAGAGCGGGTTGTACAGCAAGCTCTTCGACTTCGCGCGCCAGGGCTCGAGCGCGCAGCCCCAGACGCAGGTGGGCTTCGGTGGCGGCGGGCCGCGCGGCGGTGGCCGTTTTCAGCAAGTGCAGGTCGATCCGAGCTTTTACTTCTACGACCTGAACGCCAAGCTCACGTACCGCCCGTCGTCGAAGGACGTGGCCACGATCAGCGTGTTTCGCGGGCTGGACAATCTCGATCAGTCCCAAACACTGGGCGGCGGCTTCGCGCGCTTCAACCCGGGCGGCGCGGCCCCACCGACGACCGCCGCAACGCCCACGCTGAACGACCTCACGATCGCGCAGAATACCGGTGTGAGCGCGCGTTGGTTCCGGCAATGGTCGTCGCGGCTCTCGTCAGACCTCATCGCGTCGAACTCCGAGTACCTGAGCGATGGGAATCGCACGGCGAGCGGCGGCCTCCCCAACGGCGGTGCGCGCTTCGATTTCGGCTTCACCGAAACGAACACCGTGGAGGACCGGACCGTGCGGCTGGAGAACGTCGTCGATCTGGCCGCCTCGTCGCGCCTCGAATTCGGCGGGTGGGCCACCCGCAACACGGTGACGTATCGCTTCGCGGTGGGGAGCACCACTGACACCGTGCAGAACCGCCGCAACACGGTTCGCAACGGCGACGCCAACGTGCTCGCCGCGTACGCGCAGCACACCTGGACGCCGGTGCCGCAGGTGGACATCACCACCGGCGTGCGCAGCACGCAGTACGATGCCACCGGCGAATCTTTCGTGGAGCCGCGCTTCAATGCGGGATGGCAGATCACGCCGTCGCTGCGCTTCAAGGGGGCGTGGGGGCGCTATCATCAGTTTGTGAATCGCGTGGAAAACGAGGACGTGCTGCAGGGGAGCCGCGACTTTTGGCTGCTGGCTGACACCACACTGCGCGCGCAAGGCTCCACGCATGTCATCGCGGGGCTGCTGTTCGACCGGCCGGCGTGGGCGCTCAACATCGAGGCCTACGACAAGACACTGGACAACGCGACGCTCTTCTCACGGCGGTACCGGCAGGCGTTCGGCGTGAACACGGGGTCGTTCTTCTTCACCGGCGACGGCCATGCGAGGGGACTCGAGTTCCTGCTCGAGAAGAAGCGCGGCAGCGTGACCGGATGGGCGGCCTACACGCTCATGAAGGCCACCAATCGCTTCGACGAAGTGGACGGCGGCCGCGCGTTCCCGAGCTCACTCGATCAGCGGCACGAGCTGAAAGGATTCGGCTCGTGGCAGCTGGGAAAATGGGATCTCTCGGCCGTGGGTGTGTACGGCAGCGGGCGCCCGTACACCGCGCCGATCGCGCAGTACCAGATCAAGCTGCTCGACGGCCGACAGCAGACGTACGTGAACGTGAGCGACAAGAACAGTCAGCGGCTGCCTTCGTATCAACGCGCGGATGTCGCCGCCTCACGCATCTTCGAGACCAAGGGGTCCTTCGACTGGCGTGTGGGTCTGTCGCTGTACAACATCCTCAACCGCCGCAACGTGTCCTTCCGCAAGTTCGACCTCAGCACCGATCCGATCGTGGTCACCGACGTGGCCCAGCTGGGGTTCACGCCGAGTATCGATGTGAAGCTCACCTGGCGGGCGCAGCGTGAGCGCATGACGGAGATCGACCGATGACACGACGCCTCTTGCATACTGGCTTGCCCGCCCTCGCGCTGTCGCTGCTGGCCGCCTGCGGCGATCCCACGTTCGTGGTGCCCGGGTCCCCTGATCCCGTGGTGCGTGCGTTCTTGTATGCGGGACAGCCGGTGAACGACGTGCGGCTCACGTGGACGGTGCCGATCAACACCAGCGACACCACCAACGTGCAGGTCGCGCCGCCGATCAACGATGCAACGGTCGTACTGGTGCGGAGCGGCGTGCGGTATCCGCTGGTGAAGTCGGCGGGGGATAGCGGCTACTATCAGTACAACGGCACGGGACTGATCGTGCGCGAAGGGGACGTGTTCACGCTCGAGGGCTCGGTGAACGGCCGCGCCCTGTCGGCGCGCACGGTGGTGCCGGTGCGCCCCACGGGTGCGCGGGTGGTGTCGTCCACGCTCAGCATTCCCACCCTCACGATGGGTGGCGGGCCCGGTGGTCCGCGCCCCGACTTCTCGGCGGCGCAGACGCTGGTGCGCTGGACGAAGTCGCCGGGGTCGCTGTACTTCGTGACGCTCGACAACGTGGAGCTGTCGCCGGTGGGGGTGGACATTGCCTTTCCCGGCGGCATCCGTGGCCGCCGCCGCGTGATCTTTGCGCCCACGGCCGCCGACAGCCTGCCGATCAACGCCCTCGGGCTCCCGTACTACGGCCGGTATCAGGTGTACGTGTGGCGCGTGAACGAGGAGTACGCGCAGCTCTACGCCACGCTCCAACAGGACTCGCGCGACCTGAACGAACCGTTTACGAACATCACCGGCGGGCTCGGAGTGTTCACCGCGTTCGCCGCCGACACCACCAGCGTCACGGTGGTCAAGAAGTAGCACGGTCTGTCCCGCTGGCGGGAGACGGCGCGCACGGCGTACTCTTCGGGGTGATGTCCGACCCTACTCAGGAGAGCACTCGATGAAGCGGTTCGTGCGTGTTGCACTGGCTCTGGCGTCCGTCTCTACCGTCGCGCCCGCGATCGCGCCCACCGTCGCGTACGCGCAGGTGAATGCCGGCGAACAGAAGCCCGACGCCAGCGTCCCGTTTACGATGACGCAGGTGGCGACGTTCAACCTGCCCTGGCGCATCGCGTTCCTTCCCGACGGACGCCTGCTCATCACGGAAAAGGTGGGTCCGCTGTGGCTCGTGACACAGGCCGGCGTGAAGACGCCCGTCGCGAACGTGCCCGCCGTGCTGGCGCAGGGACAGGGCGGTATGCTCGGCGTGTATCTCTCGCCGAACTATGCCAAGGACCACCATGTCTATCTGACGTATTCGGAGCCCGGTGATCCCAGCGGCTCCAGTCTCGCGCTGGCGATGGCCACCCTGTCGATCACGGACGGCGCGGCCAGCCTCGATGACTTGCGGGTGATCTGGCGTGACGGGGCCCGTGGACGCGGCGGACAGTTCGGTGCCGCGGTGGCCTTCTCGCCCGACAAGAAGTTCCTGTTTCTGAGCGTGGGTGATCGGCAGCGCATGACGCCGGCGCAGGATCCCAACTCGCCGTTGGGGAAGATCCTCCGCCTCACGCTCGACGGCAAACCCGCGCCCGGCAATCCGCAGGCCGGCACCACCGGGTCGGCCACGCTCGATATCATCAACCCGCCACGCGATACGGAACTGGCGAAGACGGCGGCGGTGGTGCACAGCTACACGTTCCCCGGACCGAACCTGACGCCGTCGGAAACGTGGGCGTCCGGCTTCCGCACGCCGTACGGATTGGCGTTCGCGCCCGACGGCCGCCTCTGGGAAGTGGAGCACGGCCCGCGCGGCGGCGACGAGTTGAATCTCGTCGAGGTTGGCAAGAATTACGGGTGGCCGTTCGTGTCGTATGCCGTGAACTACAACCGCGTGCCCATCCCGAGCCCCGACACGCGCGCCGATCTGGTGAAGCCCGTGATCTACTGGACGCCCGTGATTGCGCCGGGGAACCTCACGTTCTACACGGGCAAGATGTTTTCGCAGTGGAACGGCTCGGCGCTGATTGGCGGGCTGGCCTCGCGCACCGTCAATCGCATCACGTTCGACGGCAAGGGCGGCGCCGCCACCGCCGAACGTTGGGACGTCGGCCATCAGATCCGCGATATCGCGGTGGCACCCGACGGCGCCCTGTGGATGATCGAGAACACCACGACCGGCGGACTGTTTCGCGTTACCCCTAAGTAGCGGCGCGCGGCGCGCGGAAGGTTTCTGCCTTCCGCGCACCATGCGCGCACCAGCGTCAGGGACGGAGCTTTTTCTCGAGATACGCCGCGATCGCGGCATTCACGCGGCGCTGATTGTCATGCTGCATGAAGTGGTGCGTGTCGTCCACGATCGTGATCTCCTCCATCTCCACGTTGCGCGCGCGCAGCCGCTGCACGAGATCGACGGTCTGGGCGAAGCGCACGTTGCGGTCGTCGTCGGCGTGAATGAACAGCACCGGCGAACGCCACGTGGACACGCTGCTCACCGGCGATGAGCGCCACGCCAGCCGCGCCAGTGAATCAATGCGGGCCGCCGACCGCTCGAAGCGCCACGCGGTGCCACCGAAGCGCTGCCCGAGATCGGCAGTCATGTCGTGCACGCCGTGAACGTCCACGCCGGCCGCGAACAGATTGGAATTACGCCCCAGCGCGAGCGCGGTGAGATAGCCGCCGTAGCTGCCGCCGTAGATGCCGATGCGCGTGCCGTCCACGAAGGGCTGTGCGCGCAGCCACTCGCCGGCTGCCTTCACGTCGAGATACTCACTGGCGCCGGCCACACCCGCGCGCGGCGGCCGGTGGAAGTCGTGGCCGTAGCCGATGCCCAGACGGTAGTTGATGGACAGCACCACGAAGCCGCGGCTGGCGAGGTACTGGTTCATCGCGTACGCGTTCCAGTAGTAGTCGCCGTAGTGCCACCCCAGCAGCATCTGTCGCGGTGGGCCGCCGTGCACGTATACCACCGCCGCCTTCTTCGCCGGGCCACCTGCGGGCGGCTCGAAGAGTTGGGCGTGCACCTGCACGCCGTCGGACGACGTGTAGACCACCGACTTCGGCGTCACGAGCTTTGCGGCGGGGAACTCCGCGGGCACCTGCGCGTCGCCGATCACGAGGCGCGACGCCCCGGCGGTGTTCGCGTCGCCCAGCACGAAGGGCTGCGGCACGCGCTGCGCGTCACCGCCGATGGCGGCCACGCGTCCGGAACCGAATACCACCGGCATCCACTCCACACCGGTGCCGGGGGTGAGCACCTCCGGCGCCGCACGATCCACCGGCACCCGCACCACGTGACGACGGTCGATGTCACCGGCGGTGGTGCCGAGGTTGCCCGCGTACAACAGCGTGCGCCCATCACCGCTGAGTGTGATGTGCTCGGCCATGTGTGCCCCCGGCGTGAGCAGCATGGGCCGCTCGGTACCGCGCGCCGTCATGGAATACAGGTGCGGCCAGCCGTCCTGATACGACAGAAACGCGATGCGATCGCCGGCCGCCCAGTGCAGGTTGATGCCACCATCGGTGCCGGGCACGCTGCCCTTGAGCGTGCGGTCACTGGCCCAGCGCAGCGTGGCCGCACCGCTCGCGACGTCGGCCACCCACAGGCTCCACGGCGCGGGCTGAATGTCGGAGTTCGTCGGCGGCGGCCCGCCGGCACCCGCGCGTCGAGCGAACACGAGGGAACGGCCGTCGCGCGACCAGCGCGGTGCCCAATCGCGGTTCGTGCTGGGCGCGATGTACTGAATGGGGCGCTGCGCGTTGGTGTAGATGCTGATGAAGGCGTGGTCGCCACGCCCTGACACGAACGCGAGGTGCGTGCCGTCGGGCGAGAACTGCGGGTCGCTGGCGTCGCCGCGCTGATCGAACAGACGCACGGCCGGCTTGGAGCCGTCGATGGGGACCATCCACAGCTGCCGTGCGCGCGTGAACACCACGACGTCGCCCTTGGGCGAGATGACGGGACTTTCGCCTTCGCCGAGGGCGACGGGCGTGCCGCCGCTGAACGGGACCGACCAGATCTCGGTTTTCGCGGGAAAGACGGCGCCGGTGGGATTGACCGGTAGCGCATCGTCGAAGTTGGCGCTGAAGTCGCCGCCGCGTAGGAACACGACGCGACTGCCGTCGGGGGAGAGCTGGACGGCGTTGAGCTCCTGTCCGTCGTCGCTCAGATAGTTGGTGAGCCGTCGCGCCGTGAACTGTGGGCCTTCGGCCACCCACACATTCCGCAGCCCGCGCTCGTTGAGCGTCCACGCGAGCCGCTCACCGGTGGCCGCCGCGGCGAGGTTGGTGGCGAAGGGCGCGCTCATCACCTGCTCGAGCGTGAACGGCGACGTCTGCGCCGCGGCGGCGCTTGGACACGCGGCCAGCACGAGGCCGATCGCGGCGAGGCGGCGGCGCCATGGGGCGACCGGATGGGCGCACGCGGAAGGAGTGGTGGTCACCGGACTGATCCTCGGGGAGTGGGGAGCCGTGTACGGCACGGCATCTTGTCGAACGATTCCGTGCACGCGACGTTAGGGCGCATCGCGAGGGGGCACAAGATCACCCCCGGGCCGGTGCACGTTTCCTCCCTGCTCATGTCCGCCATGCTTCCTCGGGTTTTTGTCCAGCCTCGCGCGTCGGCGCGCCGTTTTGCGTCGCGTGTCGGGTGCGCCGTGGTGGTCGCCGTGCTCGTGGGCGCTGCGGCACCGGTCGCGGCTCAGCCGGCGGCGCCGCCCGCGCCATCACGACCCGTGTTCACGGCGCTGCAGCCCGAGCTGTTTGCGGCCGGCGGGGCGCTGGCCAACGCCGTGGCGGACGTGGACCGCGATGGCGATCTCGATCTGTTCGTGGGGTTCAACGGCACGCCCAACCGGCTGTACGAGAACACCGGTGGTGTGTTCCGCGACATCGCCGCCACGGCCGGCGTGGCCGACGCGCGGGCCACGCGCGCGGCGGCGTGGAGCGATGTCGATGCCGACGGCGATCCCGACCTGCTGGTGGGCTTCACCCCCGGCGGCGGACCGGTGTTGCGGCTGTATCGCAACGACGGCGGCCGGTTCACTGACATCACCGCTGCGAGCGGTCTGACGGTGGAAACCGGCGCCGTGCGCCAGCCGGTGTTTCTCGACGTTGACGGGGATGGCGACCTTGATCTGTTCGTGGCCTTCCGCGACCGCGCGAACATGCTGTTCCGCAACAGCGGCGGCACGTTCACCGATGTGGCGTCGGCCGTCGGGCTGGCCGATCCCCGCAAGAGTGTCGGCGCGGTGTGGTTCGATTATCAGCAGGACGGGGACTTCGATCTCTATGTGGCGAATCAGGACGGTGATGCGAACGGATTCTTCCGCAACGACGGCGGGCGCTTCACCGATGTGGCCGACCGCGTCGGCCTGGCGTGGGGCGGCCGCGGTCCGTCGCTCGCTACGCAGGGCACCGTTCGGCCGTGCGTGGCCGATCTGAACAACGACGGCGTCGCCGACCTCGTGACTGCCAACTACGGACCCAACGGTCTGTTTCTGGGCGCCCGTGACGGGTCGTTCCGTGATGTGAGTGCGGCGTGGGGCGTGGCGGTCGATGGCCGCTACGATACGTGCGCGCCGGCCGACGTCGATCATGACGGCCGGCTCGATCTCTACGTGAACGGCACGGTGTCGGCCACGGAGAGCTTCCGCGATTACCTGCTTCTGCAGACGGCCACAGGGTTCGCGGACGTGACGCCCGACAACGTGCTCGCGCTGACCGCGAGCCACGGGGTGCAGTGGTTCGATGCGGACGGCGACGGCGCGCTCGACCTGGCGCTCGCCGGCTCGCGCCCCGAGGCGTCGCATCCCGTGCTGCGCAACACCCTGCCCGCGGCGACGGCGGCGCGGTCCCTGCAGGTGCGGGTGCTCGATGCGCAGGGGCGCGCCACGCAGGCTGGTGCCGAGGTGCGGGTGTACGCGCGCGGCACGCGCACGCTGCTGGCCACGCGGTGGGTGGACGCGGGCTCGGGCTACGATGCGCAGAGCGATGCGCCGGTGCACGTGGGGCTGCGCGCGATGTCGCCGGTGGACGTCGAGGTGACGACGATCGTGGGTGGACGGCGCGTGACGAGCACGGTGCGGCGTGTGCGGCTCGCGGAGTTTGCGCGGCGATGGCTCACGGTGCGGATGCCGCCACGCCGCTGAGCGCCGAGACGGGTGGTGGCACACAGCGGGGGCAGGGTGCGGTCGGCCTCCTGCCGATCGCTCCCTACCCCCGCGGTCACTGATGGTGCCGGGCGGCGATGCTCGCCCGCCGCGGCCCGTCGCTAGTTGCCCAGCACGTTCACGCAGCCGCGTGGCGGCGCCGCGAGACGCTGGTTGCACTCGTCCACGGGAATCGGCACGAGCGGGAACACGCGATGCGACGCGAGCTGACGCTTGAGCTCACCGAGGCGATTGTAGCGGCGCGCGTCCACCCAGCGGTGGCCGTACTCGAAGAACAACGAGTAGCGGCGGTCGTACAGGAGCTCGGTCACCAGATCGCCGCTGAAGTCGGCGGCCAGTGCCGGCAGCCCACCGGCGTTCGTGCGCACGAAGTTGAGATCGGCGATCGCGGCGGCCCGGTTGCCGAGCCCGATGTTCGCTTCCGCGCGCATCAGGATGAGCTCTTCGTTCCGGATCAGCGGAATGGGCGTCACGTTGGTGGGGTACACCACCGGGCGCACGTTCGAGCTGATGCTCTGCGTAGCCAGCGTCACGGTGCCCACCACGGCTTTCGAGGTGGCCCGCAGGTCGCGCGTCCCATCGGCGCGCAGCCGTGCGTCCGTGAGGAACTCCGGCACCGCCACGATCGCGCGCGGCGCGGGATCGAACAGCGGATTGACGGCATCACCGGAGGCGGTGCTGTACACGTGGAACACGCCGGTGTTGAACGTGGCGGCCGTGCCGGCGGCGGTGCTGATGAACGAGCCGTTCAGCGCCGTGAGGACATCAGCCCAGCGCCCCCGGTACGTCTCGAGGCGTGCCTTGAGACCGCGGTTCACCCGCACGAAGTTGGCCGGCGTGTTGAAGCCCGTGAAGCCGGTGGTCAGTGCGAACGGGAAGGCGGTGCCTCCCGCGTTGAGGTCCGTGAGCGCCTCGTCGAACAGCGCCGCCGTTTTCGTGAACGCTTCGTCGCGCGTAATGAACGCCCCTTGCTCGGCGGGATTCTTCGGCACGTCGAACACGAGCCCGAAGGTGTCGCGCACGCGCAGCTGGTTCATGTACTCCAGTGCCATGAACGTCTTCACAAAGCCCTTCACGGCGCTCTTCTGCGCGGCTGAGTAGTCGGGCACGTTATCCACGACGCTCAGGAGCGTGGTCGCCGTCCGCAGATTGCGGTAGCTGTTCGTCCAGCCGGCGTCGGTGCCAAAGCCGCCCGGCTCCAGCGGTCCGATGAGCAGCGCCAGCACGTTGCGCGGCTCAGCGCCGTCGAGGTTCATGATTTCACGGCCGAAGATGCCGAGCGTAGCGGCCCAAGTGCCCGCACCGGCGCGCGAGCCACCGATGACACCGGCCACCGTGGTGTTCACCGTGGCGGCGTTGGGGGTGTTTTCGAGCTGCGAGGTATTCGGGCTGTTGAAGTTCGCGATGTCGGCTGCACTGCAGGCAACCGAGCTGGCACAGGCGGCGAGGAGCAGCAGAGTGCGCGCCTGGCGATGACGGGAAGTGGTCATGGTCAGAAGTCCAGGCTGAAGTTGAGCCAGTAGCTGCGGCTGGCCGGATAGGCCGCGAGTTCGCGGTTGCGCTGAATGGCATCGGGCACACCGCCCGCGCCGAAGTTCTGCGCCTCCGGGTCACCACCGCGGAACTTGGTCCACCAGTAGAGATTGCGTCCGCTCAGCGACAGCTTGGCGCCGCTGGCGCCCGCCCACGTCTTGGAGACCCACTTCTGCGGGATGTCCCACGTGAGGGTGACTTCGCGCAGCTTCACGTACGACGCGTTCTGATAGAAAATGCGCGTGACCTGCAGATAGTTCGTGCGCCGCACTTCGCCCAGCTTGCGGCCGAGGGCATCCAACTCGGTGTAGTCGCGCGAGTTCTGGCCGAGATCGTAATGGCGCCACGTGCCGTTGGCGAGCATGCCGCCCTTCTGCTGGTCGAGCAGGGCATACAGTGACACGCTCTTGAAGCGCACTTCGTTGCTGAGCCCCGCGCTCCACAGCGGGTTGCCGTCGCCCATGAGCACCGGCACCACCACGCGGCCACCGGCCTGCGGCAGGGTGTCGTTGCCGTAGATCTGCGTGGCCGACTTGCCCTGTTCGATGCGTACGGCGCCCGTCTGCAACGTGCCGAGCAGGAACGGGGCGACCGGCAGGCTCGTGACCTTGGAGCGGCTGGTGCCCCAGTTGAGGCGCGCGTTCCAGCCCCACGTCGGTGTCTGGATCGGGAAGGCGTTGATGGACACTTCCGCACCCGTCACCTGCATCTCGGCGCCGTTCGACGTTTCGCTGCTGAAGCCCGAGGTGGGGGCGAGCGTGCGCGTGATGAGCAGGTCGGAGATGTTGCGGCGGAAGCCCGTCACCGAGAAGGTGCCGCGGTTGCGCAGCACGTTCAGGTCCACACCGCCTTCGAATTCACGCTGCCGTTCGGGACGCAGGTCGGACGAGGCGCGCACGCTGCCCACGCGGAAAGCTCCCAGGCCACCCACGCTCGAGAGATCGAGGTTGGTGAACTTCTGCCCGTACAGCGGCTGGTTGCCCGTTTCGCCGTAGGCCAGACGTAGCTTGGCTTCGTCCACGATGCCGGGGAGGAGATCGGCAAAGCGGTACGACGTGGCGGCCTTGGGGAAGAGGTAGAACGCGGCCGGATCGCCGTTGTTGCTGCTGCGGTCGGCGCGGGCGCCGGCGGTGAACAGCAGCTTCTCGCGCCAGAGCATTTCCGTCTGCGCGAACACACCGAAGTCCTCAACGGCCAGGCGCGACTCGTCCACGTCGCGCACGGTGCCGGAGGTCACGACTTCGAGGCCGCCCAGCAGGTTCTGCGCCGAGGCGCGCGTCTGATTGAGCGAGCGCTGCTCGAACTGCGTGCCGAGCTGCGACGTGATCCGCAGCGACGACCGCGGCGTCCAGCCGTGCACGAGGTTCAGGTTGAGATTGCGCTGCAGGTTGGTGCTCTTGGAATTCGCCGTGGTGCCCGGCAGGCCGTCCACCGGCTCGAACTGCAGCGTGGGTGGCGAGTAGATCAGGTTGGACTGGTTGAGCAGGTCCACGCCGCCGTACGCGATGAACTGGAGCGTGTGCGTCTCGCCCGTGAGCAGATCGGCGGTGAGGCGCGAGGTGGTGATGTTGCGCCACACGTCCTCGCCGTTCTTGAACTGATCGATCGTCTGCAGCGGGTTGGACGGATAAAACTGATTCACCGGCCACGACCCGTCGGCTTTGCGCCGCAGATCGAGGAAGCTCGGAATCTTGGTGAGCGTGTAGGCGATCGAGTTGCCGGCGTTATCGTTGCCGAACAGTCCGCGGTCATTGGCGTTGTTCAGCAGTTCGTTGCCGAACTGCAGCTTGACCCGCTGGCTGATGCGCTGATCGAGGTTGATGCGCGCGCTGGTCTTGCGGGCGAAGGTGTTGTCCACGATGCCTTCTTCATTACGACGGCTGAGTGACACGAAGTAGCGCGTGTCCTCGCTGCCGCCGCTCACGCTGAGCGACGCGTCGCTGTTCACCGGGCGGTTGCCGTAGGCGAGCGATTCGTAATCGAGCACGCGGTTGGCGTCGTAGAACGGCGTGATGCCGGCGCCGAACACGGTGACGGCATCGGCGAGCGTCTCGAAGCGGCGGGATCCGTTGCGGTAGGCCAGCTCCGAGGTGCCGCCGCCGAGGCGAAGCGAGAACCGGGGCTTGCCGGCCTGCCCGCGCTTGGTGGTCACGATGATCACGCCACCCGACGCCTTGGATCCGTAGATCGCGGCGGCGGCCGATCCCTTGAGGATGTCGACGTTCTCGATGTCGTTCGGATTGAGGTCGGCGATGCGGTTGACCGGGTTCTCCTGATTGCCCACGGAGATGCCGGTGCCCGCGGCGCGCGTGACCTTGTTGGTGCCGGAGCCGATGGAGACGTCGGAGACGATCACGCCGTCGATCACGTACAGCGGCTGGGCGGACCCGAGAATCGACGAGATACCGCGGATGCGGATGCGGTTGCCGCCGCCGGGGGCGCCGGTGGACTGCGAGATCTGCGCACCGGCGATCTTGCCTTGGAACGCGTTCTCGATGGACTGCGCCGACACCTTGTTCACTTCGGCGCCGCTCACGCTGGCCACGTCGTTGGCGAGGTTGCGACGCGAAATGCCCGTGGCCTGACCGGTCACGACGACCTGGTCGAGGTTGAGCACATCCTTCTTGAGGACGATCTCGAGCGTGTTGCGCGCGGCCTCGACCGTGATGCGCGTCATCGGATAGCCGAGGCGGCGCACCATCAGGACCACGTCGCGCGCCGGGACGTTCACGAGGGTGAAGGATCCGTCGTCACGCGACAGGGCGCCAAGCGCGGTGCCGGTGACCTGCAGCTGCGCCGCGGCGATTGGCGCGCGCGATCCTTCTTCGAGCACCTTGCCGGTGATCGTCCGCGTTTGCGCGGCGAGTGGGGCGGCAAGAAGCGCGAGGGCCGTGCATAGCAGGCCTCCGCGCGCGAATACTCCGATCATCAGGAAGTCTCCACCAGTGAGGGATTACGTCGCCGGGCTGTATGCGGCGACAAACATGCGCGGAGAAGGTACCTCGGTGCTGGCGTCGGAGGCCAGCGTTGGGGACGCTCGCCCCCGCCGTGCACTACTTCGGCAGCGGGTCCGGCCACGCCAGCGGCACGCCGTCGCGTTGGAGCTCTTGCTGGAAGTCGCGCCGGTGCTCGGCGTTGGCGTGCACCGCGCGCGGGGTGAGCCGTCGGGCAAGCGCGAAGGCGACGAGGGCGCCGGCACTCTCGCCGATATTCCATTCCACCGGATGCAGGCGATAGCAGCCGTTGGACAGGTGGGTGGTCCCGATGTTCTTGGCCGCCGGGAGCAGGTTCTCCATGCGCTTCGGTAGCAGCGCCCCCAGCGGAATCTGGAAGGGGATCGTGGTGCCGTAGCGGCCGTAGTCGCCGCGCGTGGTACGGTGCAGATCCATGCTGTAGTGGCCGATCCCGACGCTGTCGGCGAACGTGGTGGGCGTCGTGACGTGCTGCTCGCACACCGTGAACGCGGCCGCGATGCGGCGGCTTTCGCGGATGTAGGGGTACTGCGCGAACCCGTCGTTGGTGCCCAGGATGTCGGGACGGAGGCGCAGCCCCGGCCAGCCGGCGCCGCCGTTCGGGCGCGGCGCTTCGGTTTGCAGCCAGTACAGCAGTGACCGCCCCTGTTCGGTGGCCCGCGCGATGTGCGCCTGCGCTTCGGCCTCGCTCACGTCGATCAGGGACCCGAACGAGTAATCGTTGAGCCCCCAGTTCACGATGGTGACGTCGTGCGCGTAGCGACCGCTCGGGTTCCCGTCGCGCACAAAGAGGTCGCGGTCGATCACGCGGCGGTACGACCAGTAGCCGGTGCGTGCCACGGGATCGAAGCCGATGCGCGCGTTCGCGGGTTCGTCGAAGGAGAGCAACCGGTACGGTACACCGTCGGCGGCCGGAATGGCGAGGTCGCGCCATGCCGCGTAGTCCGGCGGCCGGTCGATCACGTGCTGCTCGCCGTCGCGGTGCTCCATGGCAAAGCACATCGTGAACGACTGCACGTTGTCCGGCTCCGGTGCGTCCTTGGCGTGCGGCTCTCCGGTCTGGGCGCGCGACTCGGCGCCCGTGACGTACTCGGTGCCCGTCAACGGCAGCAGGTCGCCCAGCTCCGTGGCGTCGAGGAAATACGGCGCGTGCACCGTGAGGCGCCGGTCGTTTGGCCGATCGTGCAGGTGCACCGCTTGTACGCGATCGCGATGGACGTCGGCCGCGACGGCCCGGTGTCGCCGCAGGATGGTGAGCTGTCCGTTGGCCACGTACGGCGCCAGCTGCTCGTGCAGCACGGCCAGGGCCACCGTGGGTTCGGCGCCCACGCGTGACACCCAGCAATTGCCCGGGTTGAGGCGCGCGTTGGCGCGGGCCCGCTCGGTGAGCGGGGCGTGGCGCCGGTAGTGCTCGCGGATGCCGGTGCGGAGCGCGAGATAGCGGCGCGTCCCGCCGATGGTTTCGATCCACGCATTTTCGTCCGGCGGCACGCCCTGCTGCGTGAGCTGTCCGCCGATCCAGTCGGTCTCCTCGGTCATGATCACGCGGAGCCCGCGGTTGGCGGCCGCGAGGGCGGCGGCGCAGCCACCGAGCCCGCCGCCGATGATCACGAGGTCGGCGCGCACGTCGGCCGCGGGGCTACGCCCACGGCGGGGGACGACAGCGCACGCCGATACGGCCAGCGCGAGCGGTACCGCGACCAACGGCGCCGCGACCAACGGCGCCCCGACGGCGCGCGCCAGAAACTCGCGTCGGCCGATGCCGGCAGTACGTTCCGGTGGTACCGTCATGTGCGCCGCCTTTTTTGCACGGAGACCTCGGGTGTCGGATCAGGAAACCAGCCGGTCGCGCGGCGCCGTCATCGGCACCGCGCGGGGGCATGATGGCGCGCCGCGTGGCCGGCCGCCAGTTCGCGCCGCGTGGTGGGCTGCGTGGTTGGCGTGCGCGCTGGCGATGCTGGCCCTTTCGCCGGCGCCGCCGCTGCGTGCGCAGGCCGCCCCGCCGATCGCGGCCCCGCCGCCCACCCCGCAGCATCCGTCACCGATGACGGAGAGCACGCGACGGCACGAGCGCCTCACGGAGCGGGCGTTGCCCGGCACCATGCGCCGGCTGGTGGGGCCTGCCGGTGCCCCGGTAGAGCTGTGGATCCCCGCGCGTCCCCGCGCCACGATGGATCTGGTGGTGCACTTTCACGGGGCGGCGTGGCTGGCGCAGCAGGCCGTCGCGGCCCACGGCACGCGGGCGATGGTGGCGGTGCTCAACCTTGGCTCGGGGTCGGGGGTGTACGATCGCCGGTTCAGCGATCCCGCGGCCTTTGACTCGTTGCTGGTGCTGATTGCGCGCGACCTCGCCGAGGCCACCGGACGCCCCACCACGATTGGACGCGTGACGCTGTCCGGCTTTTCGGCCGGCCACGGCGCGGTGCGCGCCATTTTGCGCGAAGCGCGTCACGTGGCGCGGGTGGATGCCGTGTTGCTGCTCGACGGCCTGCATACGTCGTACCGCCCCGAGGGCACGGTGCTGGCGGCCGGTGGTGTGCTCGATACCACCAACCTCGTGGCGCTCACCGCGTTTGCGCGCGCCGCCATGCGCGGCGACAAGCGCCTGTTGATCACGCACTCCGAGATATTTCCCGGCACGTTTGCGAGCACCACGGAAACCGCCGATTGGATGTTGGCGTCCCTGGGGCTTCAGCGCACGCCTGTCGCGCGTTTCGATGCGCGCGGCATGCAACAGCTCAGTGCGGTGCGCGCCGGCGGCTTCACGTTGTTGGGCTATGCCGGTAACAGCGCGCCCGATCACATCGACCAGTTTCATGCGATGCCCGAGCAGCTGGCGCGTCTGCTCAAGTAATCCGCGCGGCTCACCTCCTTCCCCCCACACGTTATGCTCCGATCGCTCTGCCCCCTGCTCCTGGCGACGGCCCTGTTGGGCGCGCCGCAATCACTGACGGCGCAACAGCCAGCCGAGGCGTGGTGGCGACACGTGCAGGTCCTGGCGCACGACTCGCTGCGCGGCCGTGATACCGGGAGCCCGGGACACGAAACGGCGGCGCGATACGTGGCCGATCAGTTCCGTCTGGCGGGGCTCACGCCGGCGGGGACGGACGGATGGATGCAGCCGGTGCGCTTTGTCGAGGTCGGGATGGCGCGTGAATGGGTGGCCGTGTCGCTGCGTGAGGGCGGCAGCTGGACCCCGCTGGCGCTCGGGCGCGACGTCCGCCTCACGGCGCGGCTGAGCACGGCCGACGTGGAGGCGCCGCTGGTGTTCGCCGGCTACGGCGTGTCGTTGCCGCAGGCTGGCATGGATGATCTGGCCGGCCTCGATCTGCGCGGCAAGATCGTGGTGTACGTGAACGCCAATCCCGCGGGGCTCTCGGCGCCCCTACTCGCGCACGGAACCCGCACGCGATGGGCCGCCATGCGGCAGGCGGGTGCGGTGGGTATGATGGCGGTGGGAGCGGCCGCGGTGTGGGGCAGTGCGGAAACGGCCACCGCGCGCGGCGCCACGACGGTGTCGCTCGCTGATACGTCGCTGGATGATGCCGGTGGGCAGCGTCTCAGTAGTGCGCTCAACCCCGCACTGATGCCGCGCCTGCTCGCTGGCACCGGCATCGTGTGGGACAGTGTGGCGGCACTGGCCGCACGCGGCGCACCGTTGCCACGCGCGCCACTGTCGGTGTCGGTCCGTGCCGCCCTGCCCACCGTGCGCCGCGATCTCGTGTCGCCGAACGTGGTCGGGATGCTGCCGGGCACCGACCCCACACTGCGCGACGAAATCGTGGTGCTGAGTGCGCACCTCGACCACGTGGGCACGTTCGCGGGGCCGGTGCTGACGGGTGACAGCATCTTCAACGGCGCGATGGACAACGCCTCCGGGGCCGCCACCCTCATCGAAACGGCTCGCGCGGTCGCCGCGCGCGGCGGCAACCGGCGCACGCTGCTGTTCGTGGCGGTTACGGCCGAGGAAAAGGGGCTGCTCGGGTCGCGCTATTTCGCGGCCCGCCCGTCGGTCACGCGTGGGGCGATCGTGGCCAACCTGAACACCGACATGTTCCTGCCGCTGTTCCCGCTGCGCGGTGTCTTTGCGTACGGCTTTGAAGAGTCAGATCTGGCCGACGACGTGCAGCGCACGTTGCAGAACCGCGGGCTGACGGTGCTCCCCGACCCGGAGCCGCAGGAAATGCGCTTCGTGCGCAGCGACCAGTACAGTTTCATCCGCCGTGGTGTGCCGTCGCTGGCGTTCAAGCTCGGCTACACGCCGGGCACCGCCGACGAGCGGACGTTCACCGGTTGGGTGCGCGAGCGGTATCACAAGATGTCCGACGACCTGACGCAACCGATCGACTTCACCGCCGCCGCCGGTTTCAACGCGATGTACGCCGATCTCGCGCTCGGCGTCGCCAACCGCGCCACCCGTCCAGCGTGGCGCCCGAACAGCTTCTTCGCCACACCGGTGATCGTGCCCTAGCGTCGCGACGACCGCGGTGTCGGGGGAAAGTCTGACGGGACGCCCCCGTCGGTGGCCGAGGACTCTCCCGACAGATGGCTGCAGAACGTGGTGGTAGGGTAGGGGGCGCCGTGATGAACGGCGCGACCGATTCTTCCTTCACCGTGTGCGAGGGGCTGTCCTCATGAAGAACAATGCAGAGCTGCAGCAGGACGTCATGGACGAACTGCGCTGGGATTCCGCGACCCGCGATCTGGAGATCGGCGTGGCCGCCAAGGACGGCGTCGTGACGCTGGCGGGCACCGTGCCGACGTATTCGGCGAAGCTGGCGGTGCAGCAGGCGGCTGAACGCGTGGCCGGTGTGCGCGCCATGGCCGACGACGTGGCGGTGCGGCTCGCAAGCTCCGACGAGCGCAGCGACACCGAACTGGCGCACGCCGTGCTGAACGCGCTCAAGTGGGACGTTGATGTGCGCGAAGAGATGATCAGTGTGAAGGTCGGCAACGGCCTGGTGTCGCTGGAGGGTGCACTCGAGACGAACTTCCAGCGGCGCTCCGTGGAGCGCGCGGTGCGCTATCTCAAGGGCGTGAAGGGCGTGCTCAATCACATCACGATCGAGCCCAAGCCGGCCTCGCCGGTCGAAGTGACGCGCAAGATCAAGGCGGCGCTGCACCGCAGCGCGGAACTCGACGCCGGTCGCGTCCACATCGAAACACACGACGGGACGGTGACGCTGAAGGGGACCGTGCGCTCGTGGTCGGAGCGGACGGACGTGGAGCGCGCCGCGTGGTCGGCACCCGGTGTGCGGCAGGTGAACGATCAGCTCGTCGTGGGCGTGTAACCGTGCCACTCTCCGACGATCTCGTCCGCTTCGTCCGCCACTCCGGCGACACGCCGGTGCTGAGTGCCTACGTGCACTCGGCCTTCCACGATCCGGCGGCGAAGCATGCGTGGCGCACGGAGCTGCGCCGCGTGTTGCGGGTGGCCCGCACGCGCTGTGCCGATGATGAGGAGCGCGAGGAGTACGATGCCTGTGCGGCGCGCCTGATGACGGCCCTGCCGTCGGAGTCGGTGTTGCACCGGCTCCCCGGCTGGTTCGGTGCGGTGGGATGCGACGGCGAGATCGTCGCCACGGGTCTGCTGCGTCCCGTGCAGACGGCGGTGTACTGGCAGCACGGGCCGTTCCTGCCGCCGCTGCTCACGGCGGATGTGCCGGCCCAGGTGTGGCTGCTGCTGGTGGATAGCGCCACGGCGCAGTTGCGGCGGCTGGATCATGATGGCTGGGAGGACATCGCCCACACCGACCACGGGCTGCCGCAGGTCGAGGCGGGGCACATGGGGAGCCCGAGCGCGGTGGGTTTTCACGGCGGCACGCGCGGGGAAACCGCGACGGAACACCGCCAGCGGCGCGAGCGCGAGGTCTGGGATACTCTGCGCACCGAGATCGTCAGATGGCTGAGTGATCGCGTGGATGCCGACGGTCTGGTGCTCATCGGCGGGATCGAGTCGCTGGCGCATCAGATCATCGAGCAGCTGCCGCCGGCGGTGGCCGTGCGGACGCACGCGGCGCCGGCCCTGCGTCGCGGCATCCCCGATACCGACCTGCGCAGCAAGGCGCTGGAGCTGGTGCCGGTGCTGCAGGCCGCGCGGCAGGAACGGTGGCTGCACGATCTGCTCGAGCGCGCTTACGCCGACCGGCATGCGGCGCTCGGCCTCGACGCCGTCCGGCGCGCGGTGGTCGCGGGCGCGGTGGAGCGGGTGGTGCTCTCCGATCACTTCCTGCATGCGCATCCGGAGGATGCCGATCGCATCACTGCCGATGCGATCCGGCAGGGGGCGGTGGCCGAGTCGCTGGAGCGGGCGGCCTCACCGCTCGTGGATCAGCGGGCCGGTGGGATCGCGGCGCGTCTGCGCTTCGCCGTGCCGTTCGTGGCCGACGGTGTCGCCGAGCATTTCGGAGACTCCGCCGTGGTGCCGTCATCTCCAGCGATCGTGTGAGCCGGTGCCGATGACGACGAAGACGGCCACCCTGGCGCGACCGTTTCCCGCCTACACCGGTGCGGTGCTGCCGTCGGGGCCGCTGCTGGTCGCTTCGGACCTCTCCGGTGAATCAGATGCGGCCTATCCGATCGCCGCGCGGCTGGCGCTGCAGAGTGGCGCCGACGTGGAGATCGTGAGCGTGCTTCCGCCGTACGTGATGCCGATGTACGGCTTTGACGCGGTGCCGATCCCGGTGGAAGTCGACGCCGGGTACCGCACCACCCGGGCGGCGGCGCTGCTGGCGCAGCAACGCCGCCTGGTGAAGGAACCCAGAGTATGGTCCACGGCGATCATCAGTGGTGAACCCGGACGCGAAACCACCGAACGGGCACGCCTGCTGAATGCACGGCTGATCATCGCCGGTCGAGGACGGCATGCTATCGGGCAGCGACTGCTCGGCGGTGAAACCGTGCTGCGGATGTTGCAGTTGGGCGACA
>JARIEX010000040.1 GCA_031127095.1 Gemmatimonadota bacterium | reverse complement strand
CATGCGCGCACTCCTCTCAGTTTCCGATAAAACCGGCCTCGGCCCGTTCGCCGCCCAGCTCGCCGCCCACGGCTTTGAGCTCATCTCCACCGGTGGCACGGCCAAGGTGCTCCGCGATGCCGGCTTGGCCGTGAAAGACGTCAGCGAGATCACCGGCTTCCCGGAAATGCTCGACGGACGCGTCAAGACGCTGCACCCGGTGGTACACGGCGGCCTGCTGGCGCGCCGCGACCTGCCGGAGCACATGGAGGCCATCAAGGCGCACGACATCGGCACGATCGATCTCGTGGTGGTGAACCTGTATCCGTTCCGCGAAACGGCGGCCAAGCCGAACGTGCATCCGGACGAGGTGATCGAGAACATCGACATCGGTGGTCCGTCGATGCTGCGCTCGGCCGCGAAAAACTTTGCCTCGGTCTGGGTGATCGTCGATCCCACCGACTATGCGCACGTGCTCGAGATCGTGCAGTCGGGCGGCGACGACCTCGCCTTCCGCACGTTGCTGGCCGAAAAGGTGTACGCGCACACGAGCGGCTACGACGCCGCGATCGCGCAGTGGTTCGCGCAGCAGCGCGGCGAGCCGTTCCCCGATCGCTTCCCGCTGGCGTTCGAGAAGCAGCAGACGCTGCGCTACGGCGAAAACCCGCAGCAGCGCGCGGCGTTCTACGTGGAGAAGCCGGGCGCAGGACTGGGCGCGTTGGTACAGAAGGGGGGCAAGGAGCTCTCCTTCAACAACCTGCTCGATCTCGAGGGCGCGCTGCTGGCCATCGAGCCGTTCGGCGACCAGCCGGCGTGTGCGATCATCAAGCACACCACGCCGTGCGGGCTGGCCACGGGCATCGATGCCCTGTCGGCCTACAAGAAGGCGCTGGCGTGTGATCCCGTCTCAGCGTTCGGCAGCGTGATCGCCTTCACGGTGCCGGTTGATGTGGCCGCGGCAGAAGCGATTTCCAGCCTGTTCGTGGAGTGCATCGTGGCACCGTCGTTTGCCGACGAGGCCGTGGAGATTCTGGGACGCAAGAAGAACCTGCGGGTGCTCGAAGGGCGCGCGAACTGGCCGAAGGGCGGCATGGACTACAAGCGCGTGCGCGGCGGACTGCTGGTGCAGGACCGCGCGCCGGCCCCGATGGAACCGGCCCAGTGGAACGTGGTGACCAAGCGTCAGCCCACGTCGGATGAGATGATCGACCTGCACTTCGCCTGGAAGTCGGTGGCGAGCGTGAAGTCGAACGCCATCGTCCTCGTGCACGACGGTGCCACGATCGGCATCGGTGCCGGCCAGATGTCCCGCGTGGACGCCAGCTTCCTCGCCGTACACAAGGCCACGAGCGTGGGGCACGTGACCGAGGGGTCGGCGTTGGGCTCCGACGCGTTCTTTCCGTTCCGTGACGGGATCGATCAGGCCGCGGCGGCTGGCGTGAAGGCGATTGTGCAGCCGGGTGGTTCGGTGCGCGACGCCGAGGTGATCGCCGCCGCCGACGAGCATGGCATCGCGATGGTGTTCACCGGCGAGCGCCTGTTCCGCCACTAGGCGACGTGCGGTTCCCTTTGGCCGGAGATTTCGTGATGTCTCGACGCGTGACCGCCGTCTGTACCGCCGCCTGTAGCGTGATGGTCGCCGCGTCGGCGGCGGTCTCCCCACTCGCCGCACAGAGCAAGTCGGTCAAGGCGGCGGCCGTGCCCGCGGCGGTGCCTGCCCCCGTGCTGATGGGCGGGTGGAGCGGCACCGCCACCGTGCCGCTTCCCGACAGCACCCTCGTGGTGCCCGTGCTCTACACCTTCACGCAGACCGGGAGCACCATGACCGGTCAGGCGATGGTGCCCGGTCAGGGCACGGGTCCGATTTCCAACGTGGTGCGCACCGGCAAGCGGGTGCGCTTTCGCGTCACGGCACCGGAAGGCAAGCTGCTCGAACACGACGGTGCGTTCGGCGCCGACGGCAGCATCGAGGGGATGGTGAATCTGGACAACCAGCCCATCGCCAAGTTCAAAATCATGCCGCGGAAGGCCCCGTCTACCCCCCCGAAGAAGTCGCCGACGGCGTGACCGGCGCCTCGACCCGAAGCGCCTGAAACGCCGCGTTCGATACCAAGCAGTACGCGGCGAAGTAGTAGAAGCCGGTGCCGGCCACCGCGGACAGATTGGCGGTGCCCTTCCCGACCAGCAGCGCGATCAGCATGCCGACGGCGAACACGTCGGCCATCGACCATTTGCTCATCGCCTGCACCACGCCGTACAACCGGTACGCCGTGGCACTCCCGCGCAGCAGGACGATGGGCACCAGCAGCGCCGCCTTCAGCAGCGGCACGAGCACACTGAAGAGCACGATCAGCCCGGCCACGAAGTCGTTCCCCGACGTGTGCAGGCTCCGGATGGCGCCGATCACGCTCCGGGTTTCGTTGGACAGTTCGCGGGTGTTGCCGAACAGCTCCATCGTGGCGCGAATCGTGAGCACCGGCTGCACGAGCCCCGGCCAGAGCAGCACCAGCGACACCAGCGCCAGCACGATCGCGAGCTTGTTGCGGGATGTCAGTGGCATGCGCTATGCCGCCAGCTGGGTGATCGCGCGCACGAGCGCGTCCAGCTCGGCCGTGGTGGTGAAGAGCTGCGGCGTGACGCGCACACCGGTCACGCCGGCGGTGTCGATCGCGACGGTGAAAATTTTGAAGCGATCCATCAGCGCCGTGGCGAGATCCCCCGGCTTCATGCCATCGATCCCTACGTTGGCAATCGCACCGGTGCGCGCGGGATCACTGGGGGTAAACAGCCGCACGCGTGGCACGCTGCGCACTTTCGTGGTCCAGTACTGCTGCAGCCAGCGCAGGCGCGCCTCCTTCCGCTGAATGCCGATCTCGTCGTGAAACGTGATCGCATCGTCGATGGCGAGATCGGTGTGCACGGGATGCGTGCCGGTGTGGTTCAACTTGGCAATGCTGTTCGCCGGCTGCCCTTCGTCGCCGTACATCGGCCACAGCTTCTCGATGGCGTCACGACGCACGTACAGCATGCCGGCGCCGAGCGGAGTGCCAAGCCATTTGTGCAAGCTGGCGCCGTAGTAGTCGCAGCCGAGGTCGGGAATGCGGAAGTCGAGCTGCGCGAAGGCATGCGCCCCGTCCACCATCACCGGCACGCCGCGCGCGTGCGCCATGTCGCAGATCTTTTTCACGGGCAGGACGTGGCCGGTGATGTTGATCATGTGACAGACCATCAGCAGCCGCGTGCGCGGCGTGATGGCGTTGGCGTACACCTGCACGACCTCGTCGTCGGTGCGCGGATCGAGGGGCACGGTGACCATGCGGTTCACGATGCCCCAGCGCCGGCCCATCAGCGCGAACTGATCGAGCATGGCGCCATAGTCGTGTACGGCCATCACCGCTTCGTCGCCGGCCTTCCAGTCGAAGCCTGAGACGACCGTGTCGAGCGACTCGGTGGTGTTGCGGGTGATGATCAGCTCCTCGGGCGAGCATCCGGCCAGCGCCGCCAGGCGGGCCTGCACCCGCGCCTTGTTGGTGCCCTGCACCGTGCGCATGTAGCGCGAACTCTGCGCATTCACCGCCCGCACATGGCCGATGAACCGCTCCAGAACCGGCTGCGACTGCATGGAGTAGTAGCCATGCTCGAGGTGGATATAGTCGGACGGCACCAGGTATTGCGCGCGGAGCGTGTCCCAAAAGTCAGCCCGCCCGGCCAGCACCTCGGCCGGAAGCCGGGAGAAGGCGTGCAGGCTGGCCGGCGCGAACAGGGCGCCCAGCGAGGCGCCACCGAGCGTGCGAAGGAATTCCCGTTTGTGCATGCGCCGGGGGGTCGAGGGACCGGAAGCAGGCGGGAAGCGGTTGTGCCCCCCGTCATCCGCTGCGAACTTACCTGATTGTAGCCGCTTCGGCCGCCCCCGGTCCGCAGCCCGCCCCACCTTTTGTCCCGTGTCATGACCGTCGCCGCTTCCGCCGCCGCGTCCCGGCCTGCCGCCAGCTCCACGGCCGGTGCGGCCGAGCTCGACTACCGCCCGTCGTACCTCGCCGCCGGCATTGCCGGGCTGGTGGTGTTCCTGCTGTACCTCGTCACGCTCGCCCCGACGACGTCCATGTGGGACACCAGCGAGTACATCGCGGCCGCGTATGTGCTCGGCATTCCACACCCGCCGGGCAATCCGTTCTTCGTGCTGATCGGACGCGTGTTCGCGATCCTGCCGATCGCGCCCACCGTGGCCATGCGCATCAACGTGCTCGCGGCGCTCTCCAGCGCGGTGTCGGCCGGCCTGTGGTTCCTGATCACCGAACGGGTTCTGGTGCAGTGGATGCCGCGTCGCTGGCAGCGCATCGCCGGCGGAGCGCTCGCGGCCTTGATCGGCGCCACCGCGTTCACCGTGTGGAATCAGTCGGTGGTGAACGAGAAGGTCTACACGGTATCGCTGGTCGGCCTCGCGGTCATCTGCTGGCTCACGGTGCGTTGGTGCGATGATCCGGAAGGCCCCGTGGCCGACCGCCTGCTCGTGCTCGTCGCATACCTGCTTGGACTGGGCTACGCCAACCACATGGCTGGCATGCTCGCCGCGCCGGCGGTGGGACTGGCCGTGCTCATCCGCCGTCCGTCGTCGATCCTGCGCTGGAAGCTGCTCGTGGCCTGCGGCGCCGCGCTGGTGTTCGGCATGACGCCGTTCGCCACGCAGCCCATCCGCGCCGCCCACTTCCCCGCGATCAACGAAGGGGAGCCTACCGGCTGCGTGACCGAACTGAAGGCCGACTGCACCTTCTCGGCCCTCACGTACGACCGCTTCATGTACAACTTCAATCGCGGACAGTACGGGAAGCCGGAGCTCGGCGAGCGCCAGGCGCCGCTCACCGCGCAGGTCGGCATGTACTGGCTGTACTTCAAGTGGCAGTGGCTGCGCGATGCGTACCAGGAAAATCCGGGGCTCCAGAACGGACTCGCGGTGTTCTACTTCATCCTGTGCGTCCTCGGTGGCTGGATGCACTTCACGAAGGACCGACGCAGCTTCTGGTTCTTCGGCCCGCTCATCGGCACGATGACCTTCGGGCTGATCTTCTATCTCAATTTCAAGTACGGGCACAGCCAGGCGCTCGACCTGGGCGACTCGGTGCCGCGTGAAGTCCGCGACCGTGACTACTTCTACCTGTGGAGCTTCTCGGCGCTCAGCGTGTGGGCGGCGCTCGGCCTCGTGTATCTGTGGGAAACGGTGGCCAGCCTGTTCGGCGCCGACGAAGTGAAGCTGGGCCGCACCACGGTCGTGGAGCCGCGCACGCGCAGCTTCCTCATGGCCTCGCCGCTGCTCGCGGTGGCGTTCATCCCGCTGTTCGGCAACTGGCAGCAGGCGTCGCGCTCCAACCAGACCGACACCACCGACTTCGCGCGCGACCTGCTCAACTCGGTCGAACCGTACGGCATCCTGATCACCGTGGGTGACAACGACACCTTCCCGCTGTGGTACGCACAGGAAGTCGAGGGAATCCGCAAGGACGTCATCGTCGCCAACACGTCGCTGATGAATACCGACTGGTACACCCGGCAGATGATCCGTCGGCCGGTGTACGAATACGACGCGGCCAAGGGACCGGACATCTACCGCAGCCAGCAGTGGAAAAAGCCGGTGGGCTCACCGGTGAAGATGACCTTCGACGAAGCCGACGCGCTGCCGCTCGCCATCCAGACGCCGCCCAACGCCGCGTTTCAGAAGGGAGACATCATCGCGGCGCCTCGCACGCCGCAGTTGATGCGCGCCGACCAGCTGGTGTACTTCATGATCCGCGACACGTACCCCGACCGGCCCATCTACTTCAGCCGCACCGCGGGCGGTTATCCGTACGAACTGGGACTCGAGCGCTATGTCCTCACGCAGGGCATGGCCAAGAAGCTCGTGGACCACCAGATCCTGCCGGGCCGCGACACCGTGCTGGTGTCGGGTGAAGGCATGGTGGACGTGAAGCGCTCGTACGCGCTGTGGACGACGGTGTTCACCGCCACGAAGTCGCTGGCCGCCCGCAACGGGTGGGTGGACGATGCGTCGGTCGGCATCCCGGATCTCTACGTGATCAGCGGCGTGACACTGGCCGAAGCGCTGGCGCAGACGGGGCAGTCGGCACGCTCCGACTCCGTGTATCAGCAGTCGAAGGGTATTGCGACCGCGATGCGTCGCGCCGGCGTGTTCGGCTTCGATCGTCAGCCGTCGATGCCCGTGGCGCCCGGTGGTGACGTGGGACCGCAGCAGCAGCTGCTCATGCCGACCGCACCGCCCGACTCGAAGTAGTCCACCGCAACCTGTCGAAGGCCGGGGATCAACGACCTGTTGATCCCCGTCTCGTTTCCCCTCTCAGGAGTCTGCCCGTGCGTCGCTCCCGTTTCGTGATTGGGCTGTCCCTTGGCCTCTCACTGGCCGCCGTCACCGCGCCCGCGGCGCTGTCTGCCCTGCAGCCGCCGGCCACGCAACCGCCGCGTCCCCCCGCCGGATTCCGCGGCGGCACGCAGGTCAAGCCCGGCGAAGAATGCCCCGCCGGCACGACGGAGATCCGTCCCAACAACTGCCTCGCGCCGGCCTCACCGCCGCCGAGCATCGTGGACTACCGGCCCAAGTCCACGCTCATCGTGCCGGCCGCCGGGATGAAGTGGAAGGCGAAGTTTCCGGTGATCGATTTCCACGGGCATCCGTCGGGGCTGCTGGGCAACGCCGAGGGCATCACGAGACTGGGCGCGTCGATGGACTCGGTGAACGTGCGCCTCATGATCGCGGCCGACAACGTGAGCGGCGACCGCCTCACGCGCACGATGGATCTGGTGAACGGCTCACCCGCTATGAAGGATCGCGTGCGGCTGCTCACCGGCGTGAACCTGAATGGCGTGGGTCCCGGGTGGGCGGCCAAGGCCGTCGCCCAGCTCGAAGCCGACGTGAAGGGCGGCGCGGTGGGGATCGGTGAAATCGGCAAGGGGTTCGGCCTGAGCACAAAGAAGGCCGACGGCACGCGCCTGCGGCTCAACGACCCGGAGCTCGATCCCATCTGGGAGGCGGCCGCGCGACTCAAGCTGCCGGTGTTCATTCACACCGCGGATCCGCAGGAGTTCTTCCGCAACGTTGACAACACCAACGAACGGTGGCTTGAGCTCACGCTCTTCCCCGAGCGGCTGTATCCGCAGGACAAGTATCCGAGCTTCAACCAGCTCATGGCCGAGCGCGACAGCCTGTTCCGTCGTCATCCGAAAACGACGTTCGTGGCCGCGCACCTGGGATGGCACGCCAACGATCTCGGCCGACTGGGGCGCATGTTCGACCAGATGCCGAACGTCCTCGCCGAAGTGGGCGCAGTGCTGTACGACATCGGTCGCCAGCCCCGCAGCGCGCACGACTTCTTTGTGAAGTATCAGGACCGTTTGCTGTTCGGCAAGGACTCGTTCCAGCCGGAAGAGTATCCGTACTACTGGCGCGTGTTCGAAACGCGTGACGACTACTTCGACTACTACCGCGACTATCACGCCTTCTGGAAGCTGTACGGCATCGATCTGCCGGACGCCGTGCTGAAGAAGGTGTACTACCAGAACGCGCTGCGGATCATGCCGGCGATTCAGATTCCGGGGTGGCCGAAGTAAGTGGTGCCTTCGGCTGGGTCGTAGGAACTGATCACGCGGAGTCGCAGAGCGCGCAGAGGCGCAGAGAAACGATATATGTTCTCTGCGCCTCTGCGCGCTCTGCGACTCTGCGTTTTCGGTTCAGCGATTCACGTCGACAACACCGAGACCGCAATCGCATCGAGCCCGCCGCGCATCGGATCGCATACCGGCACGCCCAGTTCTGCTGATACCCGCGACGCGTACTCACGCCACGCCTCATCAGTCAGCGTCGACGAATTGATGCTCACCCCCGCCAGCCGCACGTGCTTGTTCGTCACGCGCGCCGCCGTGAGGTACTGCGCCACGGCATCGGCCAGCGGTGGGATGGGATGATGCGGACGGTATTCGATCGTGAGCCGCGACGGGTCGTGGCAGAGCACGAGGCAGTCGGGCTGCGAGCCATGCAGCAGCCCCAGCGTGACGCCCGCGTACGCCGGATGAAACAACGAGCCCTGCCCTTCGATCACGTCCCAATGATCGGGCTCGTTGTCGGGCGACAACACCTCGGCCGCGCCGGCAATGAAGTCGGCCACCACGGCGTCAATCGCGATGCCGCTGCCCGCGATCATGATGCCGGTCTGCCCCGTGGCGCGGAAGGTGGCCTTGGCCCCGCGCGCGCGCAGCGCGTTCGTGAGCGAGAGCGCCGTGTACTTCTTGCCGAGGGCGCAGTCGGTGCCCACCGTGGCCACGCGCATGCCCGTGCGCGTATTCCCGGTGCCGGCGGGAAACGTGCGATCGCTGTGCCGCACGTCCATCAGGCGCACGCCGTGCCGCTGCGCGGCCGCCACCAGCGAGGGAAAGGACGCGAGGCGCGTGTGCATGCCGCTCACGATGTCGAGGCCACTGGCGATCGCCGCTTCGAGATCGGGGAGCCAGTGGTCGGGGACGCGTCCGCCTACGGAGGCGATCCCGATCACCAGGCTGCCGGCGCCACGGGCCGCGGCGTCCGCGGGGGAGAGACGCGTGAGGCCCACACTCACCGTGGCCTGTGGTAGGCTCCATTCACCGATCACGTCATCGGGGCACCAATCGCGCAGGCCGCAGGCGGTCTTGGCATCGGTGGGATGGGTGGAGTCACCGAGATAGAGGAGATACGGCTTGCGGAGTTCAGGCATGGCGGTCGTGACGGAGGAGCGCGCGACTATGCGGTCGCGCGGGCGGTGAGCACGAAGAGTCCCCAGAAGCGGTCGATCGCGTGACGGGACACGTGGATGTGTTCGAAGTTGGCACCGGCGGCAAGTCCGCGCACCTGCGCCGTGGTGCGCGTGCGCTCGTGGGCACGGTCGACCACCCGGAGCACGAGGTCGAGCGCGCGCATGGCCACAAAGTCGGCGCACCAGTCCACCAGCACCAGCGTGCCGCCGGGCGCGAGCACGCGGTGCATCTCGCGCAGCGCGCGGGGCGCGTCGGCCATGTAGTGCAGCGCGCTGGTGGAGACCACCGCGTGCACGCTCTGATCGGGGAGCGGCAGCGCCTCCCCGCTAGCCTCGATGAGGAGGACGTCGGACCCCAATCGCGCGTGGGCGCGGGCCAGCATTCCCGGCGTCGCGTCCACCCCCACGTACTGCGCGTCCGGATCATGGGCGCGCAGGCGCTCCAGGAGGACGCCCGTGCCGCACCCCACGTCGAGCAACCGCTGCGCCGGGGCCAGCGACACCCGCGCGACGGCCAGCGCCGTGGAGGCGGCCACGTAGCCGGCCCACCGCTGGTCGTACCGCCCGGCCAGCGCGTCGTATTCGCGCTGGACGGCCCGGAGACTCATCGGGTCCTCAACGGAGGCGCATCGGGGCAGCCAGGAGGCAGGAACGGCATTGGCGGAAGCTCGCGGCAATGGATGATGACAGCAAGCCGACGCGGTGCATCGAAGCGCGCCCGACGCGCACCAGTGCGCCGTGGCTTGCGTGAATAGGGCGACGCCGTACGTTCCTGCTCCGCTTGCCTGAAGCGAAACATTGACAACCAATGAATCTGAGGCCGCAACGTGCGTCTGTCCCGCCACACCGCCACGGCGATCGTTATGTACGTGCTGTCGGCCGTCGCGCTCCCCTCGACTGCGGAGGGACAGAAACGCTGCACGAAAGGCATTCCGTGCGGTGGCGGGTGTATTTCGGCGAGCAGGACCTGCCGCATCGGGTCGCCATCGCTCGAACCAGCGTCAGCGGCGAAACCCACGTCCAGTCCCCCGACGCAGCCCACCCCAGACTCCTCGACAAAGCCAACCAGCGACACCACCCAGGACGGACGTACGAAGGTGTGGATCAACACGAAGTCGAGAGTCTACCACTGTCCCGGCACGCGATACTTCGGGGCAACCGCACGCGGGAAGTATTCGACCGAACAGGACGCGATCGCGGCGGGCATCCGGGGCGCGAATGGACGCCGATGCGACGCGTAAGCGCGACGGTTTTGGTGCTGCTGGGTGTCTGCGCCGCCGCGCGCGACGCCGGGGCACAGGAGCGTCGATGCGGCGTCGAGCGGTGGCCGGTGAAGACGCTGAGCGATCCGGACGCGGCGTTGATCAACTTCGCGCCGAAGGAAACCACGGTGTCGTTCCTGGGCGCGATCAAGATACCCGAGATCCCGTATCCCAACGACCGACGCATGCCGCCGCACGAACAGCAGGTGTATCGGGTGCACGCCGTCGTGGATCAGATTCTGACGGAGAGTGACGGGGACTGGCACCTGGTGCTCCATGGCGTCGAGAATCCGGCGGCCACGATGATCGCCGAGATTCCGTCACCGGCGTGCGCCGCCACGCCGGCCCATGCCGCGATGTATCAAGCGGCGCGGGATGCGTTGCGCCGGATCCCCCGCCGCGGTGAGGTCATCATCGACGGGGTGGGCTTTTTCGACTTCATTCACAACCAGCGCGGCCGGGCGCGGAACGCCTTCGAGCTGCACCCGGTGACGGCGCTCAGGCGCGCGACGCCCGACTGACGCGGGCGCGACGCCTCGGGGCACGGGGCACGGGGACGCCGGAACGGCATCCGCGGCACCTCGACATTCGCGGCGCCTCGGGGGTTGCCCGCGTGGGGGCCTCGCCATTTTCTTCCCTCGGGTCGGCGGGCAGGTTGCCGCGCGACACGAGGGCGTGGTGGCCGAGTGGTTTAAGGCAGCGGTCTTGAAAACCGCCGAACCTGAAAGGGTTCCGTGAGTTCGAATCTCACCTACGCCGTACTCAGACGAGGATCCCCGCGACACAAAACGCCCGCGATCGGCTGACCGATCGCGGGCGTTTTGTGTGCCGATGCGTCGTTACGGCGTGACGACCGCGCGCAGCGTGACGCCCGAGTAGGCCGTGTAACCAACCACGCGCACGCGCCACGCACCGGCGGACACGGTGGTCGTGATCGTGCATGTTTCGGACGGCCCCGCCGCCTCGGAGACGCAGGCGGGCGTGGTGGTGCCCGGCCGGTACACTTCGAGGTCGGGATCCTGCGAACCCGCACCGGCGAGCGTCACCGTGATACCGGTCGCACCGGCCGGCACCGTGATGAACCAGCTGTACGCCGAGTTGAGCGGGCCGGCAATGGTGAGCGGCGTGTTGTTAAGCAGCGGGTTGAACGTCAGGCTCCCCGACTTTCCTTCGGCCGTGGCGGTGACCGTGAAGGTGCCCGGCACAACCGCCGTGACCAGCCCGGCGGACGACACCGTGCCCGTGGTTGACGACGACGCCCACGCGATGGGACGGTTGGCGAGCACGTTGTTGTTGGCGTCGCGCAGGGTGGCGACGAGCTGCTGCGTGCTGCCGGCGGCGAGCGTCTGCGTGGCAGGCGTGAGCGTGACGGTGTTCACCGGCGCCAGCGCTTCCACCACCACGTTCGCCGTAGCCGTGCGCCCTTCACTGGTGGCCGTGAGCACCGCCGTACCGGGCGCGATACCGGAAATCACGCCGTCCGCGCTCACGGTAGCCACGGCGGGAGCCGACGAGCTCCACGTGACGGCGCGTGCGATCAGCGCGTTGCCGGCGGCGTCGAGCGTGCGGAACGACAACGGCACCCGCTCGCCCACGGCGACCGCGCGTGTGAGCCCCGCGATGGAAATGGTGGCGACCGCCGCCACGCCTTGCAGCGAGGCGATGCCCGTGACGCCGCCCACCGTGGCCTGGATGGCCGTCGTGCCAGTGGTCAGCATCGTGACTAAACCGGCATCGGACACAGAGGCGATCGTGGGCTCCAGCGACTTCCAGTTGATGGCACCAGCCGCCGACACCGGCGCGCCGTTCTTATCTACCAGGCTCGCCGCGAGTTGCTGCGTCTGCCCGACGCGGAGGCTCGTCACGCGCGGTGTGACGACCACCAGGTTCGTGTTCAACGGCGGCGCCGTGAACACCTCGGGATCGTCGGAGCAGGCGACCATCGTGCCGACGAGCGCCGTGGCACTAAGGAGCAGTCGAGTCGCGAAAATTCCGCGACGAACGGAGCGAAGCTGAAGCATCGTCTGGAGGCTGAAGGAGCACGACGCCGGGAACGACGGACATTCCGGCAATGTGGCGCAAGTCGGGAATATACTGCCCGTGCGCGGTCCGCGAGTGGCCACGTCCGGGATATCCCGTCCGGGGTATCCCCGTGTCGTGGGCGCGATAGCTTGTCGGCATGTCCTGCCTCCCCCGCATGTCCCGCCGCGCGCTGCAGGTCGCCGCCCTCTCGGCGTCCACACTACACGCGCAGCCTGCTGCGCAGCCCGCTGTGCCGCCGGTCCGCCTCAGCGAACAGGCCAGTGGCACCACCAAGCTCCTGCAGGCCGTCCACGCCGCCTCCGACCGCGTGGTCTGGGCCGCCGGCCACGGCGGCGTGGTGCTCCGCTCTCTCGACGGAGGCGAGCACTGGACCGCCCGACCCACCGCCAGCGGCGATTCGCTCGAATTCCGCGACGTGCACGCGGTCGATGCCGACACCGCGTGGGTGATGTCGTCGGGGAACGGCCCCAAGTCGCGCATCTACCACACCACCGACGGCGGCGCCCACTGGACGCTGCAGTTCGTCAATCCGGATACCGCGGCGTTCTACGATTGCCTGTCGTTCGGTACCGGGCGCGCGCGCACGGGCGTGGTGTTCAGCGACGCCTCGGGCGGACGCACGAACATCCTGCACACCGAGAACGACGGGGCGACCTGGCGCCTGCTGGCGCCCGGGGCGGTCCCCGCCCCGCTGCCGGGCGAAGGGGCCTTCGCGGCCAGCGGCCTCTGCGTGGCGCACGCCGACCCGCGGACGGTGTTCATCGCCACCGGCTCGCCGGGCGCCCGCCTGTTCCGCAGCCGCGACGGCGGACGGCGCTGGGACGTGGAGAACACCCCGTTCACCCGCGGCAGCGTGGCCGGGCTCACCGGCCTCGCCTTTCTGGACGCGCAGCGCGGCATGGCGGTGGCGGCAGATATCAACCGGC
Organism: Gemmatimonadota bacterium; assembly: GCA_031127095.1. Lineage (GTDB taxonomy): Bacteria > Gemmatimonadota > Gemmatimonadetes > Gemmatimonadales > Gemmatimonadaceae > Gemmatimonas. The sequence continues at coordinate 12,183 of JARIEX010000040.1, read as the reverse complement.
TGCGCACCGACAGCACGACAGCCGTCATCGGCGTGACCGACGACGCGGGACGAAGCTGGGAGCTGCGCACCCGCCCTCCGCTGCCGGGCGCGCTGGTGGGCGTGGCCTGGGTGCCCGCGGTCGGCCGCGAAACGGCGGTGGTCACGAGCTACGGCGGTGCCTTCATCACGACCGATGCCGCCCGCAGCTGGCGCACGATCTCCGACGCGGTCACCACCGGCGTCAGTGCGTCCGGCCGTCGCGTCTGGATCGTGGGAGGCGCCGGCCGGATTCTCCGGCTGGACTGGTAACGGCCGCCGGCACGTCGCGCCGCCACAGGTTGTCGCGGCGCGCGGTTGACCCCGGGCGTGCGCGGGGTGACATTGCTCATCTGTCGTACAACGGGCTTGCACCGCTGCCTTCGGGCACCGTCGGCAAGCTTGGGAGGGGTGGCCGAGAGGCTGAAGGCACCGGTTTGCTAAACCGGCATAGGGGGTCAACCTCTATCGCGGGTTCGAATCCCGCCCTCTCCGTTCACGCGGGTCCGCTGCACTGCCGGCGGGCCCGCGTTGTGTTTACGAGCGTTCCTGATGCGTACCCGACTCTTCGGACTGCCGCACCTATGTCGTCGTCTGAGTCCCTCGTGAAGCGCCCCCGTGTGCGTTTCGCTCCGTCCCCGACCGGCTTCCTCCACGTCGGCGGCGCGCGTACGGCCCTCTTCAACTGGCTGTACGCCAAGAAGTTCGACGGTGACTTCCTGCTGCGCATCGAGGACACCGATCGCGCCCGCAGCACCGACGAGAGCACCCGCGCGATTTTCGACGGGCTCGAGTGGCTCGGCCTCACCTGGGACGAAGAGGTCGTATACCAGGGGGCCAACGTAGAGCGGCACTACGCCGACGCCCACCGCCTGCTTGAGAGCGGTGCGGCGTATCGCGACTTCACGCCGGCGGCGGACACCGAGCGGCTGCGCAACGAGGCCGAGGCCCGCGGCGAATCGTACCGGTTCGATCGCGACACCGCACTCCTGAGCGACGCCGAAACGGCCGAGAAGCTGGCCCGTCACGAGCCGTACGCCATCCGCTTCCGGGTGCCCGAGGGGCACACCGAGTGGCCCGACCTGGTCCACGAGCGCATCGCGTTCCCCAACAAGGACATCGAGGATTTCATCATCCTCCGCTCCGACGGGACCCCGGTGTACAACATGGCCGTGGTGAGTGATGACATCGCGATGGGGATCACGCTCGTGATGCGCGGCGACGATCACATCTCGAACACGCCCAAGCAAATCCTGCTCTACCGCGCCCTCGGCGCCGATGTACCGCAGTTCGGGCATGTCCCCATGATCCACGGCGCCGACGGCAAGAAGCTCTCGAAGCGTCATGGTGCGACGGCCGTGGGCGACTACCAGCACTTGGGATTCCTGCCGCAGGCGATGCTCAATTTCCTCGCGCTGCTGGGCTGGTCGCCGGGCGAGGACATCGAAGTCATGCAGTTGCCGGAGCTCATCGAGCGCTTCAACGTGCACGGCCTGCACGCGAAGGCCGCGATCTTCGACACGAAGAAGCTGGAGTGGATGAATGGCCAGCATCTGGCGCTGATTCCGATTGCCGAGCTGGCGCACGTGGTGGCGCCGTTGTTCGAGCAGGCGGGACTGGCCACGGTGGCCGATCTCGCGTCACGCCCGGCGTGGTTTCACGGCGTGCTGGAGCTGTTGCGCGTGCGGGCGCGCCTCACCGACGAGATCGTGACGCTGGCCACCACGTTCTTCGGCGATTCGGTGGAGTACGACGCCGAGGCGATCGGCAAGCAGTGGCGTGACGCGGCGTTCACGGCCGACGTGCTGCAGGCCACGCACGACCGGCTCGCGTCGCTCGACACGTGGGAGCCGGCGGCGATGGAAGAGGCGCTGCGCAAGCTGGCCGAAGAGAAAGGCATCTCCGGCGGGAAGATTTTTCAGCCGCTGCGCGTGGCGCTCACGGGCAAGACGGTGAGCCCGGGGATCTTCGATGTGCTGCTCTACGTGGGGCGCGCGCATGCGCTGGCGCGGATCGCGGCGGCGGTGGCGTTCCTGAAACAAGACGCCTAGGCACCGCTTAGATGACGAGTCCCCTGTGAAGAAGTCCGTGATCGCTCTCGCCGCTTCGGCCGCTGTCTTGCTGGCCACCCTCGGCACCGCCGCCTCCGCCCAGGAAACCAAGGTCGCCATTGGTATTTCCGGCTGGACCGGCTTTGCCCCGCTCACGCTGGCCAAAGAGGCGGGCTTCTACAAAAAGCGCGGACTGGACGTCAGTCTCATGAAGGTCCCGCAAAAGGACCGCCATCTGGCCATCGCCTCCGGTGACGTCCAGTGCGCGGCCACCACGGTGGAGACCTGGGTGGTCTGGAATGCCAACGGCGTCGCCACCACGCAGATCTTCCAGCTGGACAGGAGCTTCGGCGCCGACGGCATGGTGGTCAAACCTGGCATCAACTCCATCAGGGACCTCAAGGGCAAGACCGTGGCCGCCAGTGCGCCCGGCACGGCGCCCTACTTCACCCTGGCCTGGATGCTGCGCGAGAACGGCCTGAGCATGAAGGACGTGAAGGTGGTCAACCTCGAGCCGCAGGTCGCCGCCAACGCCATGATCGCGGGCACCGCCGGCATCGCCGCGGCCATGACCTACGAGCCCTACCTCAGCGCCGTACGCGCAAAGCCCGAGGCCGGCAAGATCATCGCCACCACGCTGGACTACCCGATGATCATGGACACCTTCGGCTGCACGCCCAAGTTCCTGGCCGAGAACCCCAAGGCCGCCAAGGCCCTCACCGACGCCTACTTCGACGCCGTGGCCATGATCAAGGCGCAGCCGAAGAAGAGCTTCGAAATCATGGGCGCCGATGTGAAGCAGACCGCGGAGCGGTTCGAGAGCAGCCAGAAGTTCCTGCGCTGGCAGGACCGCGCGGCCAACGCCAAGTTCTTCGCCGGCGAACACGCTGCGTTCAGCAGAAAGGCCGCCGAGATCTTGCTGGAGGCTGGCATCATCAAGGCCGTGCCGGACATCTCCAAGCTGGCCGACACGCGCTTCCTGAAGTAACGCGGCCCGCCTCGTGAAGCCGCTGACTCCTGTGGCGCCCGGCACCCGCGTGGTGCTGGGCGTGGCCTTCTTCGTCGCCTTCGTGGCCGCCTGGGCGGTGGCCACGCTGGGCGGCTTCGTCAGCGAGACCTTCCTGGCCGATCCGCTGACCATGGTGAAGTCGGGCTGGGTGTTGCTGACGCAGATGGGCTTCGCCGAAGACATTGGCATGACCGTGTGGCGCGTGGCGGGCGGCTTCCTCATCGCCGCCGCCCTGGCCTTGCCCCTGGGCGTGGCGATGGGGGCCTACAAACCCATCGAGGCCTTCTTCGAGCCCTTCGTCAGCTTTGCCCGCTACCTGCCGGCCAGCGCCTTCATTCCGCTGCTCATTCTGTGGGTGGGCATTGGCGAGGCGCAGAAGCTCGCCGTCATCTTTATCGGCAGCTTCTTCCAACTGGTGTTGATGATTGCCGTGATCGTGGGCAACACGCGGCGCGATCTGGTGGAGGCGGCCTACACGCTGGGCGTGGGCGATCGGGGGCTGATCCGGCGCGTGCTCATCCCGGGCGCAGCGCCCGAGATCGCCGAAACGCTGCGCATGGTGCTGGGATGGGCCTGGACCTACGTGATCGTGGCCGAGCTGATCGGCGCATCCAGCGGTATCGGCCACATGATCACCGACAGTCAGGCGCTGCTGGCCACCGACCAGATCATCTTCGGCATCATCGTGATCGGCGTCATCGGCTTGGCCAGTGACCTGCTGTTCAAGGCCGTGAACCGGCGGCTGTTTGCCTGGGCGGCCCTGGGCCGATGAGCGCACGATGACGACCTCACCCCACGTCGCCGACCGCGTGCGGCACCCCGTGTGGCACCCCGTGTGGCCGGTTCAGTGACGCCCATCCTCACCATTCGCGGCGTAGAGCGCCGCTTCGACGGTGCCGGGGGCGGTACGTTGGCCCTGCAGTCCACCGACCTGCACGTGGCCGAGAACGACTTCGTCACCATTCTCGGACCCAGCGGCTGCGGCAAGAGCACGCTGCTGCGGATCGTGGCCGGGCTGGACCAGCCCACGGCCGGTGAGGTGCAGCTGGACGGCCAGCGCATCGCGGGCCCGGGCGCCGACCGCGGCATGGTGTTCCAGAGCTACACGCTGTTCCCCTGGCTGAACGTGCTGGACAACGTGTGCTTCGGCCTGCGCGAACGCGGCGTACCGCGTCCGCAGCAACTCGAGATCGCGCACGGCTTCATCGCCAAGGTCGGCTTGACGGGCTTCGAGCAGCACTACCCCAAGCAACTCTCGGGTGGCATGCAGCAGCGCACGGCGATTGCCCGCGCGCTGGCCAACGGGCCGCGCATCCTGCTGATGGACGAGCCATTCGGCGCGCTGGACCACCAGACGCGAGAGCTGATGCAGGAATTGCTGCTGGAGATCTGGGAGGCCGAGCGCAAGACCGTGCTCTTCGTCACCCACGACATCGACGAGGCCGTGTTCATGGCCAGCCGCACCGTGGTGATGAGCGCGCGCCCAGGCCGCATCAAGCTGGACCGTCCGGTGGACCTCCCGCACCCACGGCACTACTCGATGAAGACCACCCCGGCCTTCGCCGCGCTCAAGGAAGAGCTCACCGAGTGCGTGAGGGCCGAGGTGCTCGCGGCGCAGCGCGCACAGCAGCCGCGCTCGCCTGTGGCCCAACGGTAACCCGCGCGGCGCCCCGCGTCCTACCGGTCGCCGCCGCTCTTGACCGGCGCGGCCACCGAAGCACTCGGCGCCTTCAGTCGATTACGCCGTTCGGTCTCGCGACGGTCACGCAGCTCGTTCACGATTTTGCGGAAGTCCGCTTCGCCCATGCCGCGCTCGGACATGCGCATGATGTCGGCCCGCGATGCCGCGAGGCGGCGATCCGAATCCATGCGCGACATGTTGCCGCTCATGTTGGCGGCCGTGGCAGCATTGAGAGGCAGCAGCGCCAGCAGGGCGTTGGGGATCATGACCTTGCCCAAGCGAATGCCTTGGCTGTCCCACCCCCACTTGTCACCGTTCTTGCCCGTGCGGGTCCAGTCGCCGGGCTGGCGGCCCGTGCGCCCCTGCGCCCGGTTGAGGGAGTCGAGCGAGTCGCGCGCCTGCGTGAGCATGAAGCCCATGATGCTGTCGAGGTTGTCGGCGCGATCTCCGCCGCCACCGCCACCGGCATTCCCGACCACGACCGGATCCCGCCACACACGGCCGTCGTAATACCCCGGCCGCACCCCGCGCACCGCCGGGTCGGCGGTGCCGATGCCGACCCCCGCGCCCGTGCCGCTGCCGGTGTCGCGCGGCGCGGCCGCCACCGGTGCCGACGGTGCCGCGGCCGGCGCCGCGGGGACCGCCACCGACGACGTGACCGACGGACGCGCCGCCACGGCGCGGCGCACCCGCGCCACCGGGGCTGGGGTGGCGGGCTCACGCGGGGTCACGTAGGTGAGCCGCTCCTCCGTGAGCCGATCCGACCGCCCGAACCGCAACCATGCCGGGATCCCGTGCCCGAAGGTGAGCAGCTGCACCAGCACGGCCCCCACCACCACGTGAATGGCCACGGCCGCCAGCACCGCACGCGACTGCCGTTGCTTCTCACGCACCGCCCCGCCCGACCGCGCCCGCGCCGACAGCACGCGTACGCGCGCCGGGGCTCCCGATGGCTCGTGCTCAGGAGCCGGCGAGGGCGGCAGCGGACTGCGGGGAGGGGACGACCGCGACATGATACGAAAGATACCCGGGATCGCGGCTCAGGTGCCGGCGACGACGGGATTGGACACGATGCTCAGTCCCAGCAGCTCGACTTCGACCACATCGCCCGGGTGCAGCGCCTTCGTGCCGGCCGGCGTGCCCGTGGCCACGATGTCGCCCGGCTCGAGCGTCATGAACCGCGAGATGAACGACAGCAGCATCGGGATGGGGAACACCATGTCGGCCGCCGTGGCCCGCTGGCACTCCACCCCGTTCACGCGCGTGACCAGCGTAATCCCCGACAGGTCGGCCGGCGCCGGGCTCTCGGGCCCGATCGGGCAGAAGGTGTCCATCCCCTTGGCGCGCGACCACTGGCTGTCGCTGCGCTGCAGATCGCGGGCGGTCACGTCGTTCAGCGCCACGATGCCGGCGATGCCGGCAATCGCCTCTTCTTCGGTGGCCTTGGTGAGCCGCTTGCCGATCACCAGCGCGATCTCCCCTTCGAACTCGATGTGCGTCGAGATCGGATGCAGCACGATCGCGTCGCCCTCGCGGATGATCGACGACGGCGGCTTGAGGAAGAACATCGGCTCGGTGGGCACGTCGTTGCCCATTTCACGGGCGTGGGCGACGTAGTTGCGGCCGACGCAAACGATTTTTGACGGAGTGGACATAGAGGACTCGTGAGTGCCGGGGGCGTGGGGCGTGAGTGGTGCCTGCACAACCTATCTCTTCGGCCGATCGCTCGCATAGAACCGGGACACCTCATGCCGCACCGTCCCCCATGGCCCCGTGACCCGTTGGGCCGGCGGCAGGGCGTCCAGCAGGTCGCGGCCGTACCGTTTGGTGACCACCCGTGGATCGCTGAGGACCACGACTCCGGCGTCGGTGGCGGTCCGGATCAGCCGCCCGAACCCCTGCTTGAGACGCAGCGACGCGTGGGGGAGCATGAACTCCACGAAGGCGTTCCCGCCCCGCGCCTCGATGGCCTCGCACTGCGCGGCCACCATCGGCTCGGTGGGGACGCGGAAGGGCAACTTGGCAATCAGCAGCCCGCGCAGCGCATCACCGGGCACATCGACGCCCTCCCAGAACGTGGCCGTGCCCAGCAGCACGGCGCGCCCTGAATCGCGGAAGCGCTGCAACAGCACATCGCGCGGTTCCTCGCCGTGTACCAGCAACGGCATGCGGCCATCCAGCCCCATCTCCCGCAGCTGCTGCGCCATCTCGCGCACATCGCGGTGACTGGTGAACAGGCCGAACAGCCCACCGTCGCTGGCCAGCATCAGATCACGCAGTTGCTGCACCACCGCCGCGAAGTGCCCGCGCGCATCCTCGTTGGGCGCCGGCAGGTCGGTGGGCACGACCAGCATGGCCTGCCGCGGATAATCGAACGGCGAGGCGAAGATCGCGCTGCGCTTCGCGAGCGCCGTACCATCGAGACCAAGCCGTTGCTCGAGAAATCCGAAGCCGCCGTCGGTGGAGAGCGTCGCGCTGGTGATGATCGTGGTCTCCACGCGGCCGAACAGGTCGTCGCGCAGCACCGGCGCCAGATCGAGCGGCACACAGTGCACGGCCACGTTGCGCTCGTTCGCCGTGGGCTTGCCCTGAAATTCCATCCAGCGCACCACCGGATCCTTGTCCTTGGGCGGCTGCAATCCGCGCGACAGGGAATCACCAGCCCCCGCCAGCCGACGTGTGACGGCACGCACTTCGTTCAACAGCGGCGCCATCTCCTCGCTGCGCTTCTGGTCGCTCTCCAGCCGCTCCGTGACCAGCCGCAATCCGTCCTGCAACGCACTGATTTCGGTGAGCAGCTCCCCCAGCGTGCTCTCGATGCCGTTCAGCCACAGGGCGTGCTGCTGAAAGGCGTCGGTGAGCCGCAGCACCGGGGCACCGGTCTCCTCGAGCACCGCCGCCAGCAGTTCGAACAGCAGCTGCGTGCGATCGCGTGCCGTGGCGGCACTCGAGAACATGCGCTCGCGTACGAGGTCGAGACTGGCCACGCTGTGGAGATCGCTGAAGCCACCCAGCCGCGCCGCCAGCGCCGGCAGCAACCCCTTGCCGCGCCGCTCCAGCCGGTTGAACAGCCGCGCCAGTGCCCGACGCGTGATCGAACTACCCAAGTGCGAGGCGGCCGCGTCTTCCAGATGATGCCCCTCGTCGATCACCAGTCGCTTGTACGCCGGCAACACGGCGGAGTCGTCCCAGTTCTGCGCCTGCCGCCGCACCGCGACGTCCGACAGCAGCAGGTGATGATTCACCACCACCACATCGGCCGCCGCCGCTTCCTTGCGCGCCTTGAACAGAAAGCACTTGTCGTAAAACTGACACTTCATGCGCCCGCACAGATCGGGCTCCGCCGCCACTTCATCCCACACATCAGGGCGCGGCGGTGTGGGGAGATCGGCCAGCGAGCCGTCCTGCGTCTTCTCCGCCCACTCCGCGATCTGGGCCAGGTCGCCACTGCCACTGTCGTCGAACAGCGAGGCGCCCGCTCCGGTCGCCTGCTCGAGGCGCATCAGGCACAGATAATTGCGCCATCCCTTGAGCAGGGCAAACCGCACTTTCTGATCGGTCAGCGCGCGTTGCAGGAATGGCAAATCCTTGGCCACCAACTGCTCCTGCAGCGTGATCGTGTTGGTGGACACGATGGTGCGTTCACCGTTGGCCGCGGCCCAGCGCAACGCGGGCACGAGATAGCCCAGCGACTTGCCCACGCCGGTGCCGGCTTCCAGCAGCGCCACGCCGCCGCGGTTGAACGTCTCCGCCACCGCGGCCGCCATCGCGCGCTGACTGGGCCGGTCTTCGTAATCGCGCGACCGGCTCACCCGCTGCATGGTCTGCGCAATCAGACCATACGGCCCGAGCGTGACGTCCACGTCGTCGAGCGACACCGGCAGCGTCTGCTTGGATCGCGGCACCTCGGCCACCACGTACACGCGCGTGGCGTCGTTGTCCACGATGGCGAAGCCCACGCCATTGCCGTGAATGCGGGCCGCCACTTCGAGGTCGGCATCGCTGGGTTCCAGCAACCCCGACGGATGGTTGTGCAGCATCAACTCGCCGCGTTCCGCCACTCCGGGCAGCGCCAACACACTGCGCACGTCGCCGCGGAACACCACGCGCGCCGTCGTGATCAGGTGTTCGTCGTCGACGGTGCACACGAAGCACACTTCATTGCCGCCGGCCAGCTTGATGGCCACCCGCACGGCGCTGGCGGCCTTCGGGGACAGACGCGTCTCCCCGATGACCTTGGCGCCCGCCTTCGTCATCCGCTTGCCGGTCACGTCTTCCGCGGCTTCTTCTTCGCAGCGGGGAACAGGACGTTGTTCAGGATGAGCCGGTAGCCGGGCGAGTTGGGGTGCAGCGAGAGATCGGTGGGCGCGCTGCCGATGGCATGCTGCGCGTCTTCAGGGTCATGACCACCCAGAAACGTCCACGAGCCCTTGCCCGCGTCACCGTGCAGATACTTGCTCCACGGCGCGCCATCTTCGCTGGCCAGCACCGTCACGCCGGGCTTCACGACGGCGCGATTGAAGCTGGTGGTCACGCCGTAGAAATCCGGCACCACCGAGCGGTGGTTCTGCACGAGCATCGTGGCCACGGGATCGAGTTTGGCCGAAAAGTCGAACAGCGTGAACGTACCCAGCGGCTGGCGCCGCGCCGGCACGTTGACCTGATGCCCGTCGATGTCGCTGAGCGCGTTGATGTACGGCGACGGTTCCACGTGCGCGCCGGTGAAGGCGAGCGAGCGCGTCCAATCCATGCGCGCGTCCGCGTCGGCGGCCGGCGGCGTGCCGTCGGAAAACGGCCCCGCGATATCCACGGTGAACGCGGCGATGGCCAGATCGAGCGACTCGGTGGCGCCGCACATGGCAAACAGAAATCCGCCGCGATCCACGAAGCCACGGATGTTGTCGGCCACGGCCTTCTTGAGCCCGGGCACGTCGTTCTTGCCGAAGCGCTTGGCCATCGCGAGGTCGCGCTCGCGCTGCCCGACGAACCACGGCGCATCGCGGTACGCGAGGTACAGCTTGTTGAACTGCCCCGTGAAGTCTTCGTGGTGCAGGTGCACCCAGTCATACTTGGACAGGTCGCCCTGCATGACGGCATCGTCCCACACCGACGTGAATTCGATGCCGGCATACGTGAGCGCGAGCGTGACCGCATCGTCCCAGGGTGGCTGATCGACAGGGCGGTAGATCGCGATGCGCGGCGCCCGTTCGAGCACCACCGCATCCATGTTGCCCCCCGCGATCTCGGCGCGCATGGAGGCGACCGCCGCATCGTCCACCAACTCGATGCTCACGCCATCGAGCGCGGCGCGCCGCCGCAGATCGGCCGCATCGGGGAGCAGGAACGAGCCGCCGCGATAGTTCAGCAGCCACTCCGCCTTCTGCCCGTTCTTGAGCGCGAGGTACGCCACGCCGTAGGCCTTCAGGTGATTGCGCTGGCCGTCGTCCATGGGCAGCAACATCGACTGCGCGGACAGCGACCGGGCCGTGGCCAGCAGCAGCAGGCTGAGGGTCACGAACACGGCCGCATGGCGGCGCACCGCCGGAAACGGGCTGGCAAACAAGCGCATGCCGGAAATGTACCCGCGCGTCATGATCACGTGGTTATCGCGTGGTGGCGGCAGGTGCCGGCGGCACCTGCCCTTTGAGGCGTTCGAGCTCGCGGCGCGCCTGCGGGGCGAGCGCGCTCATGGGATAGTCGACCAGCAAGGTTTCCAGACGCGTGGTGGCGCCGCGGGCATCACCGTTCTCACGCAGGGCACGCGCCGAAGCGAGCAGCGACTCAGGCGCTTCGGGGCTCTTGGGCCACTCGGCGATCACGCGGTCCCACAGCACCACACTCCGGCTGCGCGCCACGAGCCGCGCCGCCATGGTGAGCAGTGCCGGTGCCGCGGGCCCCACGGAGTCGGCCAGCGACACAAAGCGCGCCGCCGCCCCCACGCTGTCGCGGCGGGCCAGCGCGAGAAACGCCGCCCCCAGTCCCGGCGACTGCTCCACGCGGGTGCGCGCCAGCAGCCCCAGCGCGTCCACCAGCTCCCCACGCTGCGTCGCGGCGCGCACCAGGCGCTTGCGCGCCGTAGTCAGATCGCCGTCGTAGAGCGCGAGCCAGCCCACCGTTTCGTCGTCGTCTTCGAGATCACTCCCCACCACGGCCGCCTTGGCCCGGGTGAGATCGCCGGCCCGCAGGTAGGCGCTGACCAGCGGCCGCGCCATGGCGGCGCGGGCCATGTCATCGAGCAGCGCCCCCGACGCATCGAGCCGCCGTTGCGCGTCGGTGGCCCGCCCCAGCTCGCCCAGTGCCGCGATCTCGATGGGCAGCAAGGCCCGCGCGCGCGCGGCGGCGGCGCCGGGTCCCGGGCGCGTAGCCAGTTGCAGGGCGCCCGCGGCATCGCCGGCGTTGAGCGCCGCCTGCGCCGCGCGCTGCTGCGCGTCCAGATCCGCGCGTTGGCCGAACACCGCGCTCCACGCATCGCGCGCCACCAGCCACGACTGCGCGCTCTCGGCCCGTTCAGCGAAGGCCCGCCAGGCCGCCGAGGTGGAGTCGTCGGATTTCAGCGACGACAGCGCCGCCCAGGCGCGGCGGGGCTCGCCCCAGGTGAGCTCCAGCGACGACAGCAGCCGGCGCGGCGGCAGCCACACGGGATCGGCCATCAGCACGGACCGGACGGAATCGCGAACGACCGCCGGCGCACGATTCAGTGCGAACAGGGCGGCCGTTTCGAGGTAGGGCTCGTCGCGCAGCGCCTGCCGGAACGCCACCGCCGCCGCGTTCCATCGTCCCAGCGCCACGTGCAACTGCGCCACCTCACCGGCGAGCGCGCCGCCACCGCCCAGCAAGCGACTGGCCTCGCCGAGGATGGAATCGGCTGCTTGCGCCCGTCCCTGCTGCATGAGCAACCGGGCGTACTCGCGGAAGGGCGCGCCGTCCGCGCCGGCGGCACGACGCCACGAGGTGAACGCTTCGCGGGCCTCGTCGTCGCGGCCGATGGACACCAGCGCCCGAAGCTGGATGCTGCGGGCCACGGGATCGGTGGGGCGCAGCTGCACCACCCGCTGCGCCACGGGAATGATGGAATCGCGCATCCCCAGCTCGGCCCACACGCGTTCGAGCCCCAGCAGCGAGAGCGCCACTTTGTCGCCGTCCGAGTTGCCCGGCACGAGGGCGCGCTGCAGCACCTCGCGATAGGCCAGCGCGGCGCGCTTGAGCTCACCCTTGTCTTCGGCATCGAGCGCCGTGCCCAGCGGGTCGAGCGAATCGGCGCGCGACACCGGTGGGCTCCCGCCTGCCTGCGCACCGGCAGGAGCGGCGACGGCTGTCATGGCGGCCAGCGCCACCGACAGCACGCCGACGCAGCACGCCCACCCCCGACGGTATGGACCGGCGCGGAACACGTTACGGCGGCGTCGTGCCATTGAGCTTGCGGAA
>JARIEX010000181.1 GCA_031127095.1 Gemmatimonadota bacterium | reverse complement strand
ATCGCTGCGCGTGAGCGGCAGCGCGCGCGTTATGCCCACACCGCCGGCACGCAACCACTCGCCGCCCTCACCAACGCCACCGCACCGGTGCGACTCATCGCCCCCGCCGCCCGACTCGAGCCCGACGCCCGCGCACTCCTCGTGCGCGCGGCGGACAAACTCACCCTGAGCGCCCGCGCATATCACCGCGTGCTGCGCGTGGCACGCACCATCGCCGATCTCGATGACCTCGAGGTGGTGAACCGCATGCACGTGGGGGAGGCGCTGCGGTACAGGCCGGTGGTGGATGAACACGCGTCGTCGGAACTGCCAACTGCTTAGTCCTTACTTCCGCCGCACCACCTTCCCCGCCCGCACCCCCGTCGCCTTCCCGCCACTCACCGCCACGGCGCCATTCACCACCACCGTCTCAATCCCCACGGGATACTGATGCGGTTCGGCGAACGTGCTCATGTCCTTCACGGTGGCCGCGTCGAACACGACCACATCCGCCACCGCCCCGACGCGGAGCACGCCACGATCGGTCAGCCCCAGTCGCACCGCCGGCATCTGCGTCATCTTGTGAATCGCGGTCTCGAGCGGCAGCAGCTTCTGGTTGCGCACGTACTCGCCCAGCACGCGCGGAAACGTGCCGTACGCCCGCGGATGCGGATGACCGTCACCCGGGCTCGAAATCCGTCCGTCGCTCGCGATCATCGCGAACGGGGCAACCATGATGCGGCGCACGTCCTGCTCATCGAGCACATGATAGATCGCGTTGCCGCCGCCGTTCAGCATCGCCTCCAGCACCAGCGCGGCGCCGTTCTCCGGCGTGGGCGCCAGGTTGCGACGCGCCGCCCAATCCTTCAGCGTCTTCCCCTCGAGACTCTTGTCCCAGCCCACGCGCGAGAACTGCACGCGCGCCAAGTCGCCACCACCGCGGTCGTTCAGGATGTTGTCGATGATGCCGCGCATGATGCTGTCCTTGAGCGCCGGTACCGCGAGCCGCTGGCGAAATTCAGCATCACCACCGGCCATCGCCCAACTGGGCACCAGCACGCCGATCCCCGTATGCGTGGCCGTGTACGGGTACTGGTCCACCATCACGTCCGTACCCGCCTTCCGCGCGCTGTCCACCATCGCCAGCGTGATCGTGCTCTTGCCCCACATCTGCTGCCCCACCGCCTTATGGTGCGTGAGCACCACCGGGATGTGCGCGCGTCGTCCGATCTCGAGCGCTTCGCCCACACCGTCCAGCAGGCCGATCCCTTCCTTGCGCAGATGCGACGTGTAGATGCCGCTGCTGTCGCTCGCGACCTGCGCCAGCGCGATCACTTCGTCGATGTTCGAGTACGTGCCGGGCAGATACAGCAGCCCCGTACTCAGCCCGAATGCCCCCTGCCCCATCGCGACCGCCACCAGCGACCGCATGCGCGCCAGCTCGGGCGCCGTCGGGGCGCGCGATGCCATGCCCAGCACCGCGCGACGCACGTCGTTGTGCCCCACGAGATACGCCACGTTGATGCCGATCGTCGCCGTGCGCACCGAGTCCAGATACGGCGCGAGCGGCAACGGCGATCCACCATCAGGACCACCCAGCGCGAGCGTGACCCCCTGCCGCAGCGCGCTCTCCATGAGCGGGTACTGCAGCAGTGGCTCCAGGTGCGCGTGCAGATCGATGAACCCCGGCGACACCGTGCGGCCGGCGGCATTGATCACCCGCGTGGCGTTCGCGCGCGGCAACGAGGGCGCGAGGGCGACAATCCGGTCGCCGCGGATCCCCACGTCGAGACGCTGTGCGGCGCGGCCCGTGCCGTCGAGCACCGAGCCGCCGGCGATGAGCAGATCGAACCGCTCCGTCGCCTGGGCGCGCAGCGCCGTGGCGGAGACGGAGGCCGAGCAGAGCAGGAGCAGCGATGAGGCAAAGCGGCGGGTGCGCATCGGCGTGCTTACTGCACGCCGAGCAGTTCCACGTCGAACACCAGCGTCGCGTTGGGCGGAATCGGGCCCGAGCCCTGATTGCCGTAGCCCAGCGTCGAGCCGATCACGAGCTTGCGCTTGCCGCCGACCTTCATGCCGGCCACGCCCTGATCCCATCCCGTAATCACCATGCCGGCGCCGAGCGTAAACGAGAACGGCGCGCCGCCCACGTTCGAGTCGAAGCGGTTGCCGTTGATGAGAAAGCCCGAGTACGTCACGCGGATCGTGCGTCCGGCCACGGCCTCCGCCCCGGTCCCGACCACGAGATCCTGCACGAACAGGTTCTCACTCTTCTTGGTCATCGCCGCGATGTTCACGCCGAGCGAGCTGGCGTACGTCTCGACGGACGGGTTGGACGGAATGTTCGGGGCGTTGCTGTCTGCGCCGCACGCGCTCAGGAAAGCGGCGGCGCCGAGCACGGGCAGGTACGCAACCGTGCGTGCCACAGCGGCGGCGCGACGGGTCAGAGACGACAGGGAACGGAGCATGGACTCGTGGAGAGCGGGGGATGGCGATGAGCACGGAACCGGTCGCACCGGCCCGTAGACGGAGCGAAAGATAAGCGGACATCGGCGCGGCAGCGGCAGGTGGCTACGTTACGGTATGGCGGATGCCCCTGCTCCCCCCCCCGACGTGCCAGCGCCGTCGTACTGGCCCGAGGCCGTCCCCGTCGCCGCACCGGTCGACGCCCCCCCGGCGGCCACCCTCATGCGCATCGCCGTCCCCGCGTCGCTCGATCCCGAGCGGCAGCAGTGGCTGCCCGCGTTGGTGGCCGCGGAGCGACTGCATCCGGACGAGGCGGTGCTGGCCGAGGCGATGCCACCGGCGCGACGGGACACCTTTGTCGCGGGACGGCTGGCCATGCGCGCCGCGATCGGGCAGCACGCGCCCGTTGACCGGTGGGCGCCCATTTTGCGCAGCGCGCGCGGGGCACCGGTGCTGCCGCCGGCCATGACGGGATCCATCAGCCACAAGCGCGATGCCGCGCTGGCGATCGTGGCGCCGCGTCAGGTAGCCGGCGGTGCCACGCAGCACGTGGGCATCGACCTCGAGCACCGGCCCACCGCACGCGACCTCGAGAAGCTGTCGATTGCGCGTCGCGTGCTCACCACCGACGAACTCGACGCGCTGCGGGCGCTCGACGCCGACCCGTTGGCCCAGCGCGAGCGGGTGCTGGTGTCCTTTGCGATCAAGGAGGCGATCTACAAGGCGATTGACCCCACGGTCGAGCGCTATGTGCACTTCACCGAGGTCGCCCTGCACTTCCGCGAGGCCGGTGTGGTGAACGTGGAGTTGCGGCTCCCGGAACTGCGCACCGACGAGTGGCAGGTGTCCGCCCGGTACGCGCTGGACGACCGCTGGATCATGGCCGTCGCAACGGCCGTGCGCGCCGTGCCCTGACCGGCGCCGCCGCGTCAGCGCAGCCGCGTCAGCGCAGCCGCGTCAGCGCAGACTCGTCAGCGCCGCCGTGCCACGTGCTGGGCAATGCCGCCGAAGAGTGCGCGTGACTCACTGATCACGTCGAACCCCTCGCGTTCGAGCAGCGCCGAGAACGCATCGGCCGTCATGAAATCACGGATGCTGCGCGCGATGTAGCCGTACACCACCGGATCGCGATGCCAGAGCCACCCCACGATGTTGCCGGCCAGCGACAGGTACCACAGGAACAGGGCGCGCCACGGGCCAAACCCGGGCTGATAAAAGTCGAGCGTGACCAGGATGCCGCCGGGATGTACCACGCGCGCCATTTCGCGCACGCACTGCACCGGATCGGGCACATTCCGCACGCCGTAGCTGGCGCTCACGACATCCACGGTGGCCGTCTCCTGCGGGAGCGCCATCATGTCGCCCACCACCGGCGTCACGCGCGCGGCGACGTCGGCGTCCCGCGTGCGCAGCCGCGCGCGGGCGGCGTCGATCATGCGCGGCGACGCGTCGAGCGCCGTCACGGCGGCGTGCGGCAACGCCCGCGCCAGCTGTGCCGCCACATCGCCGGTGCCGCTGGCGAGATCGAGCACCGTGCGCGCGCCGGGGGCCGCGGCGGCCGCCGCCGCGATGGCACGCCGCTTCCAGCCGGCGTCCATCCCCAGCGAGAACAGGCGCGTGAACGCGTCGTAGCGGGGGGCGATGATGTCGAACATCGGGGTGACGAACGCCTGTTTCCGCAACGGATCCGCGAGATAGGCGTCCACGTCGAGCGTTCCGAGCTTTCCTTCGGGGCTACCGGTTGGCGGCGTCATGGTTCGCGGGACGGGGTATATTCACGACATGTCGGCTTCCGCACGTCCGCCGCGCCTCAGCGCCAGCACGATGGCCCTCGTGCTGGTGGCCGCCGTCTGCACGGTGCTCGTGGCTGCCCGTGCCACGGCCGAACGAACGACGGTCAATCTACTGACCGATCACGGCGTCGTGGCTGGCACCGACACCGCGCCGTCCACAGCCCCGACGATCGCGCAACTGATCGGCCGCGCCAAGGTGACCGCGCCGGGTGGTCGGGTGACGCCCCTGCACACCTTGGGCGAGCCAACCATCCTGATGATCAGCTCGCGCACCTGCAGCTGGTGCAAACGGGCGCTGAAAGATCTGGGCGGTATGGCAAGCGGGCGCCCGCTGCCGCGGCTCACACTGCTCACGCTCGAGGGGGCCGAGGAGGGCCTCCCGATGCTGGCGCAGGAACAGCTCACCGGCGCCCGGCTCCGTGGCCCCGCCTCCGACGCCGACCGGCAGCGGATCACCGCGCGCTTTCCCGGCACCCCCACCTTTGTGGCGATCGACCGTCGCGGACGTGTGGTGCGCACCTTGCCGGGATACCCCATCCCCGACGAACTGCGGCACTGGTACGCGGTGATGGTGGGCGAGCAGGACGTTCCGTAACGGGACGTTCCGTAACGGGACGTTCCGTAACGGGATGTCCCGTAAGGAAGGTCGCCCGCGGTCAGCCCCTGACGAGCCGCCGCCGGTCGAGCGTGACCAGCACGGCACACAGGGTGATGGTGACGGCCGAGATCATGCACCACGGGCAGAAGCTCTTGAGCACGATGAACTCGCCGTACTTGAGGCGGACCGTGAAGAGCACCGCCGGCCAGATCATCAGCTGCAGCAGGGTGTTCGGCCACGCCTCGTCCTCGAACCGCGCCAGCGTGCCGATCGACGCCACCACAAACAGCAGCGCGTAGCCCACCGCGCCGATCAGCGCCACGTCCACGCCCAGGAACCAACCATAGCGGCTCCCCTGCACGTACTCGCACCCACCGCCGCCGGTGCAGGCCAACGAGCCCACCAGCCCGATCTTCCACATGTGCAGATAGAGCGCGACCAGCCCCGAGATCAGGCTGCCCACGGCGATGACCATGCGTTGGGTCACGGGAACGGGAGCGAAAGGGGAGACAAAACGGGACAAGACTCTACCGCGTAAGATGCGCCGTCGGTACCTTCGCGCGCCATGACACCTTCCCCCGCTGTCGATGTGGCACGCAATGCGCAACTGGCCGCCGCCGCGCGGCTCGCCCGGACCCGCTGGCGGGTCGCGGCCATCCTGACGCTGCTCATGGTCGGCGTCTACTTCGGCTTCATCCTGCTGGTCGCCTACCGACCCGCGATGCTGGCGGCGCTGCTGAGCGAAGGGCTGTCGCTGGGCATCCTGCTCGGCGCCCTCGTCATCGTCTCCGCCTGGATGCTCACGCTGGCATACGTCCAGTGGGCCAACCGGGTCTACGACCCCGCCCTGGCGGCACTGCGGGCGATGCCGACGTCTGATGCCCACGCCGGTACCACGGGAGCCGCCCGATGACCTTCGGCACCCCCGATCCGGTCGCGATTGCCTTTTTCGCGGGCTTCATCACGCTCACCCTCGGCATCACCTGGTGGGCCGCGCGGCGCACCACCACCACCGAGCACTTCTACGCCGCCGGCCGGTCCGTCACGGCGGGGCAGAACGGCTTCGCCCTCGCCGGCGATTACATGAGCGCGGCCTCGTTTCTCGGCATCGCCGGCCTCGTGTCCACCAGTGGTTTTGATGGCCTGATCTACTCCACCGGCTGGCTGGTGGGCTGGCCCGTCGTGCTGTTCCTGATCGCCGAACCGCTGCGCAACCTCGGCCGCTACACCTTCGCCGACGTCGTCGCCTCACGGCTCGATCCGATGCCGGTGCGCATCAGCGCCACGGTGGGCTCACTGGCCACCATCGCCTTCTACCTCATCGCCCAGATGGTGGGCGCGGGGAGCCTGGTGCGCCTGTTGTTCGGGATCCCCTACGAAACGGCGGTCGTGATCGTGGGCGTCGCCATGATGGGCTACGTGCTCTTCGGCGGCATGCTGGCCACCACGTGGGT
>JARIEX010000180.1 GCA_031127095.1 Gemmatimonadota bacterium | reverse complement strand
GACCTGCCGGAGATCGCGTTTGCCGGACGATCGAACGTGGGCAAGTCGTCCTTGCTCAACCGCCTCATGCGGCGCAAGTCGTTTGCACGCGTGAGCAACACGCCGGGACGGACGCGCGAGATTCACTTCTTCAACGTCAACAAGCTGTTCTGTCTCGCCGACTTGCCGGGCTACGGGTACGCGAAGATCTCCAAGGCGCGGAAGGCCGAGTGGCGTCCGCTCATCGAGGGGTATCTGCGCGACAGCCCGGTGTTGCGCGGGGTGGTGCAGCTGCTCGACGTCCGGCACGACCCGACCGACGACGATCTCACGATGCTCGACTTCCTTGCCGACCTCGGGGTACCGACGATTTTCGCGGTCACCAAGATCGACAAGCTCCGCAAGGTTGAGGTGAAGCCGCGCATCGAGACGCTCTCGAAGTTTCTCGGCCTCGATGTGGACCAGATCGTGCCCTTCAGCGCCACCACCGGCTTGGGGCGCGACGATCTGGCCGCGGCGCTGATCGATCTGCTCAGCCTCCCCGACTGGCGCGAGCCGGAGCCGGATGAGGCGGACGACGCGCCGGACGGTGCGCTCGCAGCCGTGGCCCCCCTGCTCACGGGCGATACCCCATGAACGCACGTCGTACGCGGTGCGCGGTGGTACTGCTCGCGGCGACGCTCGGTGCAGCGGCGGCCCCGTCGGGGCTGGCCGCGCAAATCCGCCCCGTCGCCCCGGCCACCGGACAGGCGGCGGTGGGCGATACGCTCGACCCCAATTGGGTGCCGGCCGGATTCGGCACGCTCCGCCAGGATGACATCGCGCTCAAGGTGTCCCCCGCCAACGGACTGCAGGTGCGCGCGATCCCGCTGGACGAGCGCATCATCCGTCTGCTCTCCCCCGACTCCTACCGCTCGCTGCGCGAACTGGTGGCGAGCAAGGAGCGCGATCTGCAGGCCGTCCGTGAGCGCAACCGCCTCCCGGGGTATTCCGTCTGGTACGTGAGCTTCTTTGCGCAGGAGCAGGGCGAGACCCGCTTCTCGCCGCAGGAGTTCATCATCAACAATACCGGACGTGATTTCCGGCCGCTCGACATGCTGCCGATCACGCCGGGCTTCGGCGAGTACCGGCTCAAGCAGCGCGATGTGCAGTCGGCGCTGCTGATCTTCGACGGGCAGGTCGACGTCAATCAGCCGCTGACGGCGCTCATGGAGAGCACGCCCAGCGTGACCGACTGGAACCGCGTCATTCAGCGCATCGAGCGGGAGCGCGCACTGGTCCGTTCACGCGCCGCCGCCGCGCCCAAGCCGCCGGCCTGAGTCAGCGTCCGGGGACGCGCAGCACATCTTCCACCGCGCCGGCATCGCCCGTGCGCAACAGATGGACGGCGTACCGGACCGCATCGTGCTCCCGCGGCCACGCCAGCGTCTTGATGGCGGCCGCCGGCGTGCGCCATGCCCACGCATCGTGCTCGGCACTCAGCGCCACCGCGCCGGCGTCCTCCACCACGGCCGCGAACACGACGGCGAGCTGCACGGTGTCGTGCTGGGGCAGATAGAACGGGTTGACCGTGATGGCGTAGAGCCGCTGCGTGCGCAGCCCCGTTTCCTCGCCCACCTCGCGACACGCGGCATCGGCCGGCGTTTCCCCCCGCTCGATCCGGCCGTGCACGATCTCCCACGCGCCGGTGCAGCGCCCCCCGGCAGCACGGCGCATCGTGAGCACGCGCCACCGATCGCGGCGCCCCGGCGCTGTCGGTGCCAGCACTACCACGTCCACCACGCCCACGGCCACACGGATCTCGTCGAGGCCGGTCGTGGACAGGCGCACAGGGGGAGCGGCAGCAGACTGGGGCATGGACCAATGCTACCGGATCGCTTGCCCATCGGCGAGCGCGGCGGCGAACTTCCGTGTGATGACGTCTCTTGCTGAATTCCGTGCGCAGGCGGCCCAGTGCGGCGCGACCGGCGGGCTGGTCCCCGTGTGGCGCGACTGCCTGCTCGACCTGTGCACCCCGGTGTCCGCCTTCGCCAAAGTGCGACGCGGACCGTTCGCGTTCCTGCTCGAGTCGGCCCCGGCGGGCGGCGAGTCATGGGCGCGGTACACCTACCTCGGCACCGAACCACGCGGGGCATGGCGGCTGCGCGACGGCGTCGTCGAGGACTGGACCGAGGCGCGCGGATGGCACGGCGCCCGCACCCCGGCTAATCCCATCGCCGACCTGCGCGACATCGTGCGCGACATGCACCCGGTGCCGGCCCCCGAACTCGGGGCGCTCTGGAGCGGCGCCGTGGGCTTCTTCGCCTACGACGTCGTGCGCCACATCGAAACGCTGCCGCATGCGCCACCGCGTGCGCTCAGCTATCCCGATGCCTGTTTCGTGTTCACGCACGCCCTCGTCGTGATCGACAACTGGCGCGGACAGGCGCGCGTGATCGTCTCCGTGCGGGTGCCCCCCGACGCCACCGCGGCGATGCTCGACGCGCTGCACGCCGACGCCGTCGGCACGCTCGACGACACCGTTGCGCGCCTGCAGGGCCCCGAGATGCTGCCGCCCCTGCGGCTCGACGAGACGGTGCCGCCGGCCGTGCCGCACTCGCACTATGCGCGCGAGGATTTCCTGCGCGACGTGGGACGGATCAAGGAATACATCCTGTCGGGCGATGTCTTTCAGGCGTTGCTGGCCCGACGCATGTCGGTGCCGCTCGACTTCGACACCACGGCGCTGTACCGGGCGCTGCGCGCGCTCAACCCCTCGCCCTACATGTACCATCTCCAGCTGGACGGGATGGAGCTGGTGGGCAGTTCACCCGAACTGCTGGTGCGGGTGGCGGACGGACGCCTCACGGTGCGCCCCATCGCCGGCACGCGCCCACGCGGCAAAACCTCCGAGGAGGACGCCGCGCTGGCCGCCGAGTTGTTGAGCGACGAGAAGGAGCGGGCCGAGCACGTGATGCTGGTCGATCTCGGCCGGAACGACGTGGGGCGTCTGGCGCGCTATGGCACCGTCCGCGTGACCGACCTCATGACCGTCGAGCGCTATTCGCACGTCTTCCACATCGTGAGTCAGGTGGACGGCGAGCTGGCCGACGGATCGAGTGCGCTCGATGCGTTCCGCGCGGTGTTCCCCGCCGGCACGATGACGGGCGCACCGAAAGTCCGGGCGATGCAGATCATCGACGAACTCGAGCCCGAGCGGCGCGGCGCGTACGCCGGCGCGATCGGTTTCATCGGCGCAGGAGACACGCGCATGGATCTCGCCATCACCATCCGGACCTGCGTGATCGCCGACGGGACCGCCTCCGTACAGGCCGGCGCGGGGATTGTGCACGACTCCGTGCCGGAGAGCGAGTGGACCGAGACCGAGAACAAGGCCCGCGCGCTGCTCACCGCCATCGGGCGTGCGCGCGCCGCCGGTGCGGCGACCACCACGCCTGCCCCGTCCTGACCGCGTGCCCCTCGTGCTCATGGCCGACGCCGGCGACCGCCGGTTCGAGATAGCGGGATCCGCCCCGCTCATCGTCGGGCGTGAGCTGTCGTCGACGCTGCCGGTGCTCGACCCCGTCGTGTCGCGCCGTCATGCCGAGTTGCGGCTCGCCGACGATGGCACGGTGGACGTATGCGACCTCGACTCACGGAACGGGACGTGGGTGAACGGCGTGCGCGTGTCGCATGCGACCCTGACCGTGGGCGACACGATCGCCTTCGGCACGATCGCTTTCACGCTGGAGCAGGCCGGCGAGGCTTCCCCACGGCCGTCCCCGTGGATCGACGCCGACCACTCCCTGCGCCATGAGCGCGCCGTGCCGACGCTCGCGCAGGCACTGGCCGAGCTGACACAGAGCGCCGCCGGACACGAGCACACCACCGCGCGGCTCGCCCGCCTCGTGGGCATCGCGCAGCACCTCGGCGGCATCACCGACCTCGATGCTCTGCTTGACGCCATCGCCGACGACCTGTTCGGCACCTTCGAGGCTGATCGGGTGGCGATCCTGTTGCGCGGCCCCGATGACCAGCTGCACACGCGTGTCTCCCGCGATCGCCATGGCGCGATCGCGCGCCCCGTGCCGCGTGCCATCGCCCACGGCGTTGCCGAGCGGCAGGTGGCCCTCCTCACCAACGATGCCGGCCGCGACACGCGCACGGCCGGCAGGTCGGTACACCAGCAAGCGGTGCGGTCGGCCATGGCGGCGCCACTGATGGGCAACGAGCGCGTCACGCTGGGGGTGTTCTACGTGGACCACCTGGGTAACAGCCCCGCGTTCACCGATGATGATCTCGCCCTGCTCGTGGCGGTGGCCGCGATCGTGTCGGTGGCCGTCGAACGCGAGGCGGCCACCGCGCGCCTGGTGCGCGCGGCGCATGCGCGGGCCAATTTCGGGCGCTACTTCGCACCGCAGATCGCCGCCCGGATCGCCGACGACGCCGGGGTCGCCGCCCCGGGCGGCACCCGCCAACGCGTCGTCGTGCTCTTCAGTGACGTGCGCGGATTCACCACCATCGCGGAGGCGCTGCCACCCACGCAGATGGCGGCGCAACTCAACGAGTATTTCACCGTGATGGTGCGCTGCCTGTTCCGGCACGGCGGCGCGCTGGACAAGTTCATCGGCGATGCCATGATGGCGTACTGGGGCGTGCCGGAGGCTGGCACGCACGATGTCGATCAGGCCGTGGCGGCAGCGATCGACATGCAACAGGCGCTCCGCACCCTGAATGCGCGGTGGGAACACGAGGGACGGGCACGGTTCGATGTCGGCATCGGGATCCACGTGGGTGAGGCCTTTGTGGGCAACATCGGGTCGCCGCAGCGGCTCGAGTTCACCCTCATCGGCGACACGGTGAACATCGCCAACCGGATCTGTGCGCTGGCGGCCGGCGGCGACATCCTCATCAGCAGCGCTGCGCGCGCCGCGCTCGTGTCCGGCACCACCTGCGCAGCGCGCCCTGATCTCACCCTGCCGCGACAGCAGGGAGCGCCGCAGCCGATCTGGCAGGTGCGCGCCGCATGAACGCGCTCGCTTCGTCGCGCCGGATTGGCCGTGCCGACCTCACCGCTGTGCCGTCGGTGCTCGACGACCTCGAGGCGATCCTGCGCCACGGCGACACGCTGTACGACTGGGCCGCCGGGCAGCCACAGCCGCGTGCGATGCGCGGCCGCGCCCCCGTGTACGTGGCAACCCTGCCGGCCAGTGCGATCGCCGTCGTGGTGCGCCACGCATGGCACGGCGGACTGCTCGCGCCGCTCACCGCCGACCGCTTCCGGCGCCCCACGCGCGCGCCGGTAGAAATGGCGCACTCGGCCGCGCTGCGCGCGGCCGGCATTCCCACCACCGAAGTGCTGGGCTTTGCGCGCTACGCCGCGGCGCTCGGCCTGTGCCGTGTGGATGTCGTGAGCCGGTACGTGGACGATGCGGCCGACCTTGGCATGGTCATGGCCGGGCTGACGCCATTCGTGGACGCCGAAACGGCCCTGACGGCCACGCAGCGGCTGCTGGTGCAACTGGCCACGCAGGGCGTGGTCCATCCGGATCTCAACGTCAAGAACATTCTGCTGCGACCGGCCCCCCACGGCATCGAAGCGCTGATCATCGATGTCGACGTGGTTCAGTGGCAGCCCACGCACGCGCGCGCCGACACCATGCGCCGCAATGTGGACCGCCTCACACGCTCGGTCCGCAAGTGGCGCCGGCACTTCGGTGGCGACATCACCGACGCCCGCATCGATGCGTTCGCCGCGCAGGCCACCGCCGCGCTGCGCGACGCGCCTTCCGCTCCCCTCCCGAATTCCTGATCGCGTGACCGTACCCACCACCACCCCTGCCCTGCCGCCGTTCCGCCTTGATCGCGTCGGCATCGTCATGATGAGCGCGGTCGGCGATGCCGTGCACGTCATGCCGATCATCCACGCCCTCAAGGCGCACGCGCCCGCCGCGCACATCACGTGGGTGCTGCAGCCCGGGCCGGCTACGCTGGTGCGTGGGCACCCGTTGGTGGACGACATCGTGCTCTTCGACCGATCGAAGGGATGGCGTGGCTTTCTCGACACGCGCCGCGCGCTCGCCACGCGCCGTTTCGACGTGGTGCTGGCGCTGCAGGTGTACTTCAAAGCGGGGCTGATCACCGGCTTCACCAACGCCCCCATCAAACTCGGCTTCGATCGCGCGCGCGCGCGCGACGCGAACTGGCTGTTTACCACCCACCGCCTGCCGCCACACGCCGGCCAGCATGTGCAGGACCAGTACTTCGAGTTCAGCACCGCACTTGGCGTCGAACACGGCGCGCCTTCCTGGACGCTGGGGCCGTGGAACGACGAGGAACGCGCGTGGCAGC
>JARIEX010000039.1 GCA_031127095.1 Gemmatimonadota bacterium | reverse complement strand
CGATCAACCCGGGCAACTCGGGCGGACCGCTCATCAACCTGCGCGGCGAAGTGATCGGCCTGAACAGCGCGATCGCCAGCCAGACGGGCTACTACTCGGGCTACGGCTTCGCCATTCCCATTACGCTGGTGAAGGCCGTTACCGATGACCTGATCAAGGAAGGGCGCGTGCGCCTGCCCGTGATGGGCGTGTCGGTGGGCCGGATCGATCCGGAAGATGCGGGCATCAACGGTCTGGCCCGGGTGGCTGGCGTGAAGGTCGCCGGCTTCAACCCGGCCGACGGTGGCCCGGCCAAGGCGGCCGGCATCGAAGTCGGTGACATCATCGTCACGGTCGACGGTAAGCCGGTGGACCGCGTGAGTTCACTGCAGCGCGTCGTGCGCTCGCGCCGCGTGGGCGATCTGGTGCCGGTGGAAGTCATGCGCTTCGGCACCAAGAAGAGCTTCAAGGTCAAGCTGGTCGAGGCCGAGGCCATCGGACGCCTCGCCGTGGTCACCGACGTGCCGGCAGCCAAGGCCAATCCGTCGGCCGGCAAGATCGGAATTTCGATCGAGGCCGTGCCCGCCGACGTCGCCGAGCGCATGAAGCTGGCGGGGCGCGGCGTGCGCGTGTCCGACGTGGCGGCCGACGGCCCCGCGCGCGACAAGCTGGCGCCGGGCAGCGACATCGTGCTCGAAGTGCTCTACCCCGCCCCGCGTCGCGCCGTGAAGAGCGTGGGCGATTTGCAGGGCGTGCTCGCGGGGCTCAAGGACGGCGACTACGTCAGCCTGCTGGTGCGCAACATGGACCCGCGCGTCGGTGAACGGGTCGTGAACATCCGCGTGGGCGGCTGACCCGCCGGACGGTGGTGCGCCCGGCTCCTCGGCGCGCCACCGTCCGCTGACGCCGGCGGTTTACGCCGGAAGCTCGGGGGCCACAACCACGCGGTTGCGCCCCTGCCGCTTGGCCTCGTACAGCGCGGCGTCCGCCGCGGCACACAGCGCAGCGGACGTCGCGGCGCGCGAGGGGAGGCACACCGCGACGCCGATACTCACCGTGACGTGCGGGTCCACCGGCGAGGCGCGATGCGGCAGCGCCGCCGCCAGCAGGTTGGCACAGATGCTCTCGCCGATCTGCCGTGCGCCCTCGGCGCCGGTGTGCGCCGACAGCACCACGAACTCCTCGCCGCCGTAACGGGCCACGAGGTCCGTGGGACGGCGCACGGCGCCGCGCAACACGGCCGCCACCGCGCGTAGCGTGTTATCGCCGGCGGCGTGACCGTAGCTGTCGTTGTACGCCTTGAACGCGTCCACGTCGAGCATCAGCAGTGCCAGCGGCTGCGCGGCGCGCTCCCCACTGCTCCACATCTCGGCGAGTACCTCGTCGAAGCGACGTCGGTTCGCCACCCCGGTGAGGGCGTCCATCGTCGCGAGCTGTGCGAGCTGGGCATTAGCGTCTGCCAGTTCACGGGTGCGCGCGCGCACCTCGGCATCGAGTTGCCGCTCGCGCTCCCGTAACCACTGATTGTTGGCGCGGACGCCCAGCAGCTGGCGGATCACCAGCAGCAGCGCGAGCCCCGCCGCGCCCGCGACCAGCGTGACGTTGGTGCGTCCGGCCACGGCTTCCTGCCCCATGGCGATCACGGCCACCGTGAGCGCCGCCGCACTCACCGGCGGCAGCGGCGAGTCCGTGCCGGCCAGGGCGGCCGGAGGCAGCCCGGCCGCTGTCCGTCGGAACGTCTGCGCGAGCCACAGCAGCGCCAGCAGCCCGGCCCCGTGGCACAGCGCCGTCGTGTACGCCATCCACGGCTGACGCACGACATAGAACGACACCCCGATGAATCCGTCGCCGATGAACGTGGCGATCACCGCCAGCACCAGCGCCCGGCGGGCCACCGGGCCCAGAAGCGCGAGCCCGCCACGAAACCTGGCCAGCACACTGATGAGCATCGCCGCGTCGAGCACGGGGTAGGCGATCTCGGTAACGGCCCCCAACCAGACGCCGTAGCCGCCGTACTGCGGCGCCGGTCGGATGAGGTAAAACCACACCACGAGCCCGAACCCACCGACGGCCACCGCGATGTCCAGCGCCGTCGTGGCAGGACTGCGCCACTGACTCGTGCGCGGCAGCAGGAGGACGCCCACGATCACCAACACATAGGCCAGCAACTGGGCCACGTCGCCGAACGGCAGTACGCCCGGATAGCCGCCGATGACCGCGGTGCGGAAGAGCAGCGCCGAGAGGAGATCGAGCAACACGCTGCCCGCCAGCAACAGCAACAATCCACCGACCGGCGTCTGCCGATGGCGCTGCCACGCGGCCGACATCACCCACGTCACCAGCAGGCGCGCCGGCACATCAATCGCGGCCGCGGCCACCGCCAGGCCGCGCGCGTTCGCCATGAGCGGCGCACTCAGTGCCCCGAGGCCCAGCAGGACAGCGACGAGCAGCTGCGTCCGTCGCTCGGTGGCAGACGGCCCGGCATCGTCGGGCAGCATGAGGTCGCGGGGTACGAGTGACACGAAAGACCCGAGTGGACGGGGGAAGGCGTGGATGGCGTGGACGCACACCCAAGCTATCGCGGCCGCGGGCCGGTCGCGTCGGCTGGGGGGTGCCCCGTTCCCCGGGCACCACCCGGCCGGAGTTCTGCCAGCGCCAGCGGTACGTTACCTTGCCGTCGCACCGTTAGCGGACGTGGCGAAATTGGTAGACGCACCAGCCTTAGGAGCTGGCGGGGCAACCCATCCCGGTTCGAGTCCGGGCGTTCGCATTGTGGCTTCACCCCATGCACGGACAAGTGTGTTCCGGCGGTCGTCGAGGTGATTACCGCTGGAGTTGGCCGGTTCTCGTCGCCGGCGCCCTCCGACGGCGAGGGGCACTCGCGCGGTGCGGGAAAGTGTCTTATGTTTTCTTCGTGTACCCTTAAGAGTAGTTAGAGTGCGACGAAGATTACGTTAATGCCAACGCCTGCTGCCCCCGTCCCCACCGACGTCAAACGCGCCCTTGAGCGCCTCGGCGCAGATGTCAGCGAAGCTCGCCGCCGACGCCGGCTACCCATGGACGTGGTCGCCGATCGCGCGCTGACCACCCGGCAAACGGTGGCCCGCATCGAGCGCGGCGACCCGCGGGTGGCGATGGGGACGTGGGCCAGCGTGCTCTTTGCCCTCGGCCTCGCGAACCGCTTGGGGGAGTTGGCCGCACCGGCCGGCGACCGTGAGGGGTTGGCGCTCGAGGCGGAGCGCCTGCCCAAACGCGTTCGGCTGCCTCGGACAGCACGGGGGAATCCATGAGCGCCCCGCCGCCCTACCGTCCGCAGCCGCGCATCCGGACGGCGCTGATCCGCGTGGAGTACGCGGTATCCCCCGCCCGCAGGTAATCGCCCACATACCACACCGTGCAATCGTCCACCGGATCGATCGCGGTTTGCGTGTAGTCCTGCCAGCGCAGCGTGGTGGTTTGCGATGCGCCGCCGTCGGCCAGCCGGAGTTCACGGAAGCCGAGCGTGCCCGGCGCGTGGGCCGGCGACCGCCCGGCGAAGCGCTGCCCCGGGAAATGGGACGCCCCGCCGAACGAGTAGCCGATGCCGATGTTGCCCAGCGCATCGATGGCCGGACTCGCCATCCAGCGGAAGTCGCCGTCGGGGGCCAACGTCCCCTGTTGCGCCAGCGCCAGCCCGCGGTCGGCACCCACGCGTAGTTCGTACCAGCGCACGCCGCCGCCGCCCGCCGCCGTGTTCACGGCGTGCACCGCCACCAACGCCTCGTGGGTGCGGAAGCGCCGGTACACCAGGCGCGCCATGATCTTGTCCCCCTGCGCGTCGAGTCGCCGCTCGGTGCCGGGCTGCGGCACGCAGCTTGTAAGCTGTCCGCCGCAGAGGTAGCGGTACGGCGCCACCGGCAGCGACACCGGCCCCTCCAGCCGCGTGCGGCGGTGATCGCGCCAGTCCACGTACAGCCGCCAGCTCTGCAGCGCGTCGGCGTCGATCACCCCCTGCAACTGGGTGCCGCCCGCCGCCACGATGATGTTCGGCGCACCGGCCGGTGGCCGTCGTGTGCCATCCAGATCGGATGTATTGAGAAAATTCACGCCCGGCACGATCAGGCACTGCTCCGCCGCATCGGCGCCGCGCAGCATCCGCGCGCGGTCGGCCACGCACACATGCTTCTCGATCACGTCATCGCCGGTGCTGGTGGGCGTGTAGTACCCATCGGGCCACACCGCCGGACGCGGATAGTCGGGGAACAGCGGCCGCGTGTACTCGTACCGGTGCCACGCGCCGAACGGATCGGCCGTCGCGCTCACGGCGTAGCACATCGCGTACGCGCCGTCAGCCGGCGCGGGCCCCCGCGGCACGGCGGCGGGCAGCGGTGTCACCAGCTCACCCGCCAGCGGCGGGACCGGCAGCACCGCGGTGCGTGGCCCCGGCGGCGACGTCCGTGGCGCGACTTTGCGGAACACCGGTAGCACCAGCAACCACCGATCCGCCAGCTGATCGTATCGCACCACGGCATCGCCGCTCAGCTCCTGCTCACACGCCCCGCCGAAGCCGCGGAACACGGTATTCGTGGGCACCGGCCCGTAGCGGGGCACGCCCTGCCTGTCGAAAATCGCCAGTCGCGAATTGACGGTCTGCATCACATACCGGCGTCCCACGGCCAGTGAGTTGTCCGACGGATTACGCAGCGTCGCCGTGCCGTGCGGCCCGCGGAAACTCGCCCCCAGGCCGTCGAACCCCACGACCACCCGCATCCCGTCGTCCGCACCGGGCGTCCGTTGCTCCACCGCCGCCGACCCCACCGGCACCCCGGACGCGGGGACGCTGGGCGCAGGTGGAACGGATGTCTGCGCAGCCAGCGCCAGCGGGGCGCACAACCCGAGACACACACAAGACAGGCGTGACAGCAGCATGAGAGGGCTGGCGGGAGACGATGTACAATGCGAGGATGCGCGACCGCATCGCGACGGGATCCTGATCGCGGGCAACGATACCGAGGGGCGCGACGCGACGCCACGCCACCCACACGAGGTAGGGATGTCTGAACACGCCGCACGATGGCCCGATTTCCTCGTGATCGGGGCCGCAAAGGCGGGCACCACGGCCCTGTTCAAGGCGATCGGACGGCATCCGCGCGTCTTCCTGCCGTCGGCCAAAGAGCCGCGGTATTTCGCCTTCCCCGACGCACCGCCCACGTTCAACGGCCCGTACGGCGCCGTCAATGCCCGGCGGGTGATGTCCGACCGGGCCGCCTATCTGGCGATGTTCGCCGACTGCCCGCCCACGCACCTCACCTTCGAAGCCAGCAACGAGTATCTGGTCAGCGAGCGCGCGCCGGCCACGGCAGCCCGCCTGATCCCGTCGGCCCGCCTGATTGTCATGCTGCGACATCCCGTGGAGCGCGCCTTCTCGCACTTCCTGCATCTGACGGCGGAAGGCCACGAGCCCTCTCGGTCGTTTGCCGAGGCGTGGGACGCCTGCGACGCACGGGCCGCCGAGGGCTGGATGCCGGTGTTCAACTACCGGCTCCGCGGCTTCTACGGCGCGCAGCTGTCGCGGTGGCTGGATCATTTTCCCCGGGAGCAGCTGCTCGTGCTGTTCTATGAGGATTGGCGGACGCGTCCGGCGGACGTGCTCGCGCAAGTCTGGCAGCACGTCGGTCTCGAACCGATCGCCACCCCCGCGGTCACCAACGAAAACGTCTCCTCCCGCCAGCCACGCTGGCCGTGGTTGCATCACCAGATGACGAATCTGGACAATCCGGTCCGACGGCTCGCGCAGCGCACGCTGCCGCTTCGGGTCCGCGACGCCATCACCGCGGCCGCGGGCGCCATCAACCTGACGCCGGGTCCGACACTCGATCCGGCCCTCCGCGCCCGCCTCGCCGTTACCTATGCGGACGATCTGACGCGCGTGGAAGCCATCACCGGGCGGGATCTCACGGCCTGGCGATCATGAGGCGCCCCGGCGCCGGCGGACGCCAACGCCCCGCGGCGCCACGCGTATCTTTCATCGTGCGCCCATTACCCGGCGAGCGCGCGCCCCTTCCACCGCGAGAGCGGCCCATGCCCGTCTACGTCTACGAAACCATCCCGCAGTCCGGCGCCGACCGGCCGCACACGTTCGAGCTGCGCCAGTCCATGTCCGAGCCCTGCCTCACGGCGCACCCCGACACCGGCGCGCCGGTGCGTCGGGTGCTCTCGGGCGGACTCGCGACCTTCACCGGCGGCGCCGCCCCCGCGGCACCGATGCGGAGCGGCGGGGGCGGGTGCGGGTCCGCCTGCGGCTGCGCCTCCTGAGCCGCCGGTAAGCCCCCGATGCTGGCCGGCGCGGTCGCTATCGAGCAGTGGGACCTCGTGGAGCCGTTCGAGATCGCGCGCGGCGTGATCACGGCCCTCCCCGTGGTCCTGCTCACGCTCACCGATGGGCACGGACGGGTGGGACGGGCGGAGGCCGCCGGCGTGGACTACGACGGGGAGACCCCCGTGCGGATCCAGCAGCAGATCGACGCCGTGTTGCCGTTGGTGGCGGCCGCGGCGCCCGATGGGCTGGTGCACGACGCCACGCTGACGGCACTGCAGGAACTCCTCCCCGCCGGTGGCGCCCGCAACGCCCTCGACTGCGCCCTCTGGGACCTGCGGGCCAAGCAATCGGGGGTCCCCGTGTGGCAGCAGGCCGGACTCCCGCCGCTGCGTCCGATCACCACCGTTTTCACGCTGGGGCTGGGCACCGAAGCCGACACGCGCCGCAAGGCGCGTGAGGCGCGCTGCTATCCGCTGCTCAAGCTCAAGTGCGACGCCGAGCGGCATGTCGACGTGGTGCGGTGGGTGCGCGAGGAGCATCCGCAGGCGCGTCTCGCCGTCGATGCCAATCAGGCGTGGTCGCGCGACCTGCTCGAGCGCATTCTGCCGGCGCTGACCGCGCTCGGCGTGGAGCTCGTGGAACAACCCGTGCCGAGATACCAGGACGCGCAACTGGACGGGCTCATCTCCCCGCTCCCGCTCGCCGCCGACGAGTCGTGCGTGGACCGGGGCTCGCTGGCCGCGCTGCAGGGGCGCTACCAGTACATCAACATCAAGCTGGACAAGTGCGGCGGCCTCACGGAGGCGCTCGCGATGGGCCGCGAGGCGGCAACCCGGGGGATGCACCGCATGGTGGGCAACATGTGCGGCACGTCGTTAGGAATGGCGCCGGGGTTTCTGGTGGGGCAGCAGTGCGGCTACGTGGACCTCGACGGCCCCCTGCTGCAGACCCGTGACCGCGCGCATGCGCTCCGTTTCACCGACGGCGTGATCGACCCGCCAACGCCCGCGCTCTGGGGCTGAACGGCCCGACGCCCAACCGCAACATCGGACCGCGCCACGGACACGCGGGGCGGGGGGCGGACATCTCGGTCCCCGGGGTGGCATATCTCTTCGCAGTGAGAGAGATTCTTCGCGGTCCGGCGGCGACCCGTGACCGTATTGTGACACGGGGCCGCCGGCTTTGTTCTCGAGTGGGCAGCGCACCGCCCATCGATCCCCCATTCTCGCAGGAGTGCAGATGTTCCACCGAGCGATTTTTCGTCGCTTGGCGGTCGTCGTCACCGTCCTGCTGACGGCCGTCCCGGCTCGCGCGCTCGTTGCGCAGACCGGCACGATCGTCGGCAAGGTGACCGATGCCGCCACCGCGCTGCCCGTGGCTGACGCCCGTGTCGTCATCTCCGGCACCGCCTTCGAAGCGCAGACGAACAAAGACGGCGACTACCGCCTCACCAATGTGAAGCCTGGCGTGACGGGGATCTCGGTCTTCCGTCTCGGCTACAAAGCCTCGCAGGACACGGTCCGCGTCGCCGCGGGCGCCACGGCCACGCTGAACATCAAGATGACGCAGTCGGTCATCAACCTGTCGCAGGTCGTCGTGACCGGCACCGCGGGCAATCAGGAGCGGAAGGCGCAGGCCGCCCTCGTGGCGTCCGTGTCGGCCGCCGACGTGATCCGCGACGCGCCGATCACCAGCGTCGCCAACCTGCTGCAGTCCCGCGTGCCGGGCGTCGCCCTCAGCACGCAGTCCGGTACCACCGGATCGGCCAACACGATCCGCATCCGCGGCGCGTCGTCGATTAACCTGTCCAACTCGCCGCTGCTCTTCATCGACGGCGTGCGCATCAACGAAGGCCAGATCGGCTCGGGACAGAGCGGCCAGCAGTTCGACCGCATGAACGATCTGAACCCGGAAGAGATCGAGAGCATCGAAGTCGTGAAGGGACCGGCCGCGGCCACCCTCTACGGCGCCGATGCCAGCGCCGGCGTGATCCAGATCATCACGAAGAAGGGCCGTGCCGGCTCCACGTCGTTCCAGCAGACGCTGCGCTACGAAATGGGCTCCTCGGAGCTCCCCAACTACACCCCGCCCGACAACTACGGGGCGTGCACGGCGGCGCTGGTGGCTGCCACCAGCACCAACCCGCTCTGCCGCGGGCAGGCCGTGGGCACGCTGGTGCGCGACAACCCGCTCGAGCGCGTGAATGCCTTCCGTCAAGGCAGCGACCGGGTCGTGAACTGGGGCGCGCGCGGTGGTGGCCAGAACTACGGCTACAGCCTGTCGTACGGCTCCAACAACTCGACCGGCGTGCTCCCGAACAACAAGTACGATCGGTACAACGTTCGCACCAACGTGAACTACGTCGCGAACTCGAAGCTGAACGTCGACGTCGGCCTTGGTCTCACACAGAGCCTCATCGACCTGCCGGACAACGACAACAACATCTTCGGCTGGCTGGGTGGCGGCCTGCTGGGTAGCCCGCTCACGCGCAATGACTCCCCCACGGGTCAGCTCACGCAGGATGGCTGGTACGCCCAACGGCACTACAACGCGACGAATGCGATTCAGCGCCGCCTGCTCACCAAGCGTGTCACGACCTCCGTCACGGCCAACTACACGCCAACGACGTGGTTCACCAACCGCGTGACCGGCGGCATGGACTTCGCCGCTGATGATCAGCGCAGCTTCTTCCCGAAGAATGACAGCCTCTGGTATGGCGGGCTGACCGACGGCGGCAGCAACGCCTCCACGTCGCGCAGCGCCGAGCGCTACACGTTCGACTACCTCGGCAACATGAAGAAGGGCTGGGGCGCCGACTGGGAGTCCAACCTCTCCTTCGGCCTGCAGGTCATCTCGTCGCGCAACACGTTCCTGGGCGCCACGGGCATTGGCTTCGTGACCAACTCGAACAACTCCGTCGGGTCAGCGGCCACAACCACCGGCAGCGGCGGCTTCACCGAGCAGCGTCAGTTCGGTTACCTCAGCCAGCTCCAGATCGGCAACCAGAACAAGCGCTTCCTGCAGGTCGGTGTCCGTGTCGACAAGAACTCGTCGTTCGGTACCAACTCGCCGGCGTTCGTGCTCCCGAAGATCGGCGGCAGCTGGGCCATTTCCGAAGAAGATTTCTTCAGCCCGCTCTCCGGGCTCGTGAATACGCTCCGCCTCCGCGCCGCGTACGGCACCACGGGTCGCTCGCCCAACCCGGGTGACGCCCTCACCACGCTCGTGGCCGCGCCGTTCAACATCGCGGGCAGCACCACGGCCGGCGCTGTACTGGGCAACCCCGGTAACTCCGACCTCAAGCCCGAGCGCGGCAGCGAGTTCGAAGCCGGCCTCGACGCCGGGTTCTTCGACAACCGCGTGTCGGCCGAGCTCACGTACTTCAAGAAGTCCACGAAGGACCTGATCATCGCCCGTCCGATCCCGCCGTCCCTGGGCTTCTCGTCCAGCCCACTGGCGAACATCGGCTCGGTCGTGAATAGCGGCGTGGAACTCGCGATGAACATCAGCGCCATCAACAAGCGCAACGTCCGCTGGGACATCCGTGCCGGCGCCAACACGCTGCACAATGAGCTCACCAGCCTCGGCACCGTGCTTCCGTTCAACCTCGGTGGTGGACGCACGATCGTGGGCCAGCAGCTTGGCGTATTCACGTCCAAGCGTATCGAGTCGATCAACACCACCACGAACGTGGTCACGGTGAGCGACACGCTGGCGCCGGTGGGCAACCTGTTCCCGACGCTCGAGTGGAACCTCACGAACACCGTGACGCTGTTCAAGAATCTCCGCCTGAACGCGCTGCTCGACTCCAAGCGCGACTTCTCGATCCTGAACAACACGGCGTTCTTCCGCGAAACGCAGCTCGTGCGCTCCAATCTGCGCCTCGATCCCACCGCGCTGTCGGCCACCGAGCGTCTGCGTCGCTTTGGCAACCCGACGCCTGGCCAGCCGGCCTTTGTGACCAACAAGGGCACCGCGACCACGGTCAACGACGTCCGCGACGCGTACATCGAGAAGGGTGACTTCGTGCGCCTGCGTGAGATCTCCGCCACGTACACCGTGCCGAGCTCCCTCGCCAAGCGCCTCGGTGGCGTCGTCGACGGGGCGTCGATCACGTTCGCCATGCAGAACGTCAAGCTCTGGTCGGACTACTCGGGAGCGGATCCCGAAGTGATCGCCCAGGCCGGCGCGTTCTCGCGCGAAGACTTCCTGACGCTGCCGAATGCGCGGAAGTCCGTGCTCCGTTTCAACTTCACCTTTTAACCGCGGGATGATCATGAAGAAGATCCAACGCGCGGTTACGCGCACACTGGTCGGCACCACGCTGGTCCTCGGCGCGGCCGCCTGTTCCGATGAGTTCCTGCAGGTGACTAACCCGAACGTCATCGATGCCGCCACGGTCAATCCGACGTCGGCCGGCAACACGCTCGCGGCCTCCGCGCAGCAGAACTTCGCCACCGCGCTGGGCTGGCTCGCCATGTACAGCGGGTACTTCACGAATGAGGTCAACGTGTCGGATACCTTTCCGACGCGGAACGAGTTCGGATTCCGCACCGTCACCGACCTCAACGCGTCGCTGAACGGCGATGTGTGGGCGCCGATTTCGCTCGCGGTGGCCTCCGCCAAGTCGGTGCTCGACCTCACGCTGCCGAACCCCACCACCAACATCAGTGTGGCGCGCGCCTCGACGTTCCGCGGCTTCGCCATCCTCATGATGGCCAGCGATTTCTGCACGGGCTCGCTGTCGTCCGGTCCGGAACTCACCACGGCGCAGCTGCTCGACTCAGCCGCGTTCTGGCTGACCAAGGGCTACGATGTGGGCAAGGCCAACGGCACCGCCGACGGCATCGCCCTCTCGAACGCGGCCCTCGTGGGCCGTGCGCGCGCGAAGCTGCAGAAGGGTGACAACGCCGGGGCCGCCGCCGACGCGGCGCTCGTCCCGAGCGGCTTCGAGTACAACATGCGTTACACAGACGACCAGAACAGCCGCACGCGTCTGTCGAACCGCCTGTACCAGTTCAGCTTCGACCGCGGCTCGATCAGCGTCGCGCCGTGGTATCGTCAGGGCGATCCGCGCGTGCCGTTCCGGGCGCCCGGGTCGACCACCGCGAACGGTCAGGACGCCGTCCCGGGTGGCTTCCACCAGCAGGCGAAGTTCGCCGGCTACGCGTCGCCGATCCGTCTCGCGTCGAAGCTCGAAGCGGACTACATCGCCGCCGAGGCGTCGGCCAACACGGCCACACAGCTCACGCTGATCAACGCGCGTCGTACAGCCAACGGACAGGCGGCCTACGCCGGCGCCACCGATGCGGCCAGCGTGAAGACGGAGCTGTTCAACCAGCGCGCCCTCGAGTTCTACCTCGAAGGCAAGCGGCTCGCCGACTTCCGCCGCTCGCCGGCGTCGGTCACGACCGTCACCGCCACCGGCCAGCCGTACTTCAAGCCCGGCTACGCCAACACGGGGGCACAGACCTGCTACCCGTTGCCGCGCGCCGAGCGTGACAACAACCCGAACATGGCCGGCAAGTAAGCCGCTCCTATAGGGGCAGTACCACCGCGGGCGCCGAGGATTTCCTCGGCGCCCGTTGTGTTATCTGGAGGTCAGAGGGCGAAGCGCGACAGCCGGAAGCGGGAGATGTCGTGCGCGGTGCGGCCGTCCACCACCAGATCGGCACACACTTCGCCGATCACGCTGCAGAACTTGAAGCCGTGTCCCGAGCACGGCGACACCAGCAACACCTCGGGGGCATCGGGCGCGCGGTCAATGATGAAGTGCTCGTCGGGGGTATTGGTGAACAAGCACGCCGCCGAGGAGCGCAGCGCGCCATCGGCGCCCGGGAAGTAGCGGGTCACCGCCTCGCGCAACGCGTGTTCGTCGTCGGGGGTGCACCGGCGATCCATCCGGTCCGGGTGTACCGCCTCCGCGCGGTGGTGGTACTTGCCGATCTTGAATCCGGGGACGTCGTACTCAGGGAACCCGTAAA
The DNA here is from genome assembly GCA_031127095.1 of Gemmatimonadota bacterium. Lineage (GTDB taxonomy): Bacteria > Gemmatimonadota > Gemmatimonadetes > Gemmatimonadales > Gemmatimonadaceae > Gemmatimonas. The sequence goes on along the minus strand of JARIEX010000039.1, from coordinate 13,289 downwards.
ACGTCCCCTCCTCGGCCTCGAACACGAACACGGGGAACGCGGCGGGCGTGAACGCGGCGTGGTCGGACACGTCGAACCATCCCAGCACTTGGCGTTCGGCCACCAGCACCGGGGCAAGCACCGGCGCCACGTCCGCCATCCACGGGCCGGCGGTCAGCACCAGCTGCGCCGCCGTGTACACCCCACGGTCGGTCTCCACCCGCACGCTCCCGTGGGCGGCCGTATACGACCGCACCCGCTCGCCCGTGTGGATCGTGGCGCCGTGCGCCTGGGCCGCGGCCGCGTGGGCCAGGATGCACCGTTCCGGCGTGAGAAAGCCGGCATCGGGCTGATACACCGCCAGCGCATCGGGCGGTGGCGTCCAGCCGGGAAACCGCGCCGCCAGCTGTCCGGCATCCAGCACTTCGTGCGGCAGCCCGTGCTCGACGCAGCTGCGCCGTGAGCCCTCGAACACCACGCTGCCCGCACGCCCCACATCGAGGCCGCCGGTGACGTGCAGTAGTGGTTCAGCCATCCCCTCCCCGAGGGCGCGCCAGAGCGCGAACGCGCGCCGCAGCAGCGGCACGTACGAGGGATCCTCGAAGTACGCGAGCCGGATGATGCGGGTGAGCCCGTGCGACGACCCGAACCCGTGCGCGAGCGTATGCTGCTCCAGCGCCAGCACCCGTTGGCCGCGGGCCGCCAGATGGTACGCGGCCGCACTCCCCATCCCCCCCACCCCCACCACGATCACGTCGTAGGCGTCGGGCGCTGCGGGGCGGGCGGGGGCGGGCGAAGACGAGAGGGACAATGGTGTGACCTCGGGCATGTGGTGCGGTGCAGGTCCTGCCGGCAACGGTGTAATGTGAAACATCGGACGGCATCGTGCCGCCAACGGGTGGCCTGCGAGCCGCCGGCGTGCGACTGTCAGCTTTTCTTGACAACCGGAGTGTAAAGAATGGTTGACAGTCCGCGCGTCGCGTCGCACCTTATCCTCTGTTGACTGATCGGTACAGCACTATTCGCAACGTGGCAGCACGCGTAGGAACCTGTCATCGTTTGCCGCGTTGAGCTCGCGGTTCCGTCGTGTCCGTCGCACTCCTTGCGGTCGCAGTTATCCCGCCTGACCACCGTTCTGATGCGTTCTTGCGTTTGCCCGAGTCTCCCCATGCAGCGCCGGCTGCCCCGTCCCGCATGATCATGCAGGCGTCCGTGGACGACGCGTCGGAGTGCGCCCGGATCACCATGGCGCACGCGCGCACCTTCTCACTGGCCAGCAAGCTCTTGCCGGCCGAGAAGCGCCGGGCAGCGTATGCCTTGTATGCGTTCTGTCGGATCGCCGACGATTTAGTCGATCAGGCCGACCACGACAACGTCGCCGCCCTTGGTGCCCAGCTCGATGCGTATTGCCGCCAGTTGCAGGCGGCGCTCGACGGCCACCCCAGCGGACCGGTGTTCCGCGAGGTGGCGTGGGTGGCCCGCCGTTTTGATGTCTCCGCGGCCCCGCTGTTCGAACTGCTCGGCGGCGTGCGGCGCGATCTGGAGGCGAACACCTATGCCTCGTGGCCCGACCTCGAACAGTACTGCGAGGGAGTGGCCAGCTCGGTGGGCGAGATGTGCACCTACGTGTTCGGCGTCCCGGCCGGTCCGGCCATGCGCGTGCAGGCCATTCAATACGCCCGCACGCTGGGCACGGCCATGCAGCTCACCAATATCCTGCGCGACGTGGGCGAAGACGCCCAGCGCGGCCGCTGCTATCTGCCGGCCGATGATATGGCGCGCTTTGGCCTCACGCCGCAGGATGTGCTCACGCGGGGTGCCGAGTTGACGCAGCATCCGGGGTGGGCACCGCTGATGGCCTACGAAGTCAGCCGGGCGCGGGCGCTCTACGCCGCCGCCATGCCGGGCATCGCGCTGCTCGATCACGACGCGCAGCGGTGCGCGGCGGCGTGCGCGAATGGCTATGCCGGTATCCTCACGGCCATTGAAGCGCAAAATTATGACACGATTTCCACCCGCGCGCGCATTGGTCGTTTGGCGCGCGTTGGCATCCTCTGGAACGCCTGGCGATATCGCGCGCCGGCTCCTGATCTTTCCGCTCTGGGAAACGGTCCGCGGATCGTGTGGGAACCCAACGCGGTGGCTGCCAATGCTGATTCCCTGATCCGACTGGCCTGAGGGGGCTCCTCGTATGACTGCTTCGACCGACCTTCGGGATGCTCTGAAGGACGCCTCGCCGTCCACGTTGTTCAAGATCGCGGGGCTGACGCTGCTGGGGCACGCCTTCTTCAGTGTGTTCTCCGCCTTTGCCTTCGCCACGTTTCTGCTGCCGCCCTATCCGGATTGGCTGCAGACGCCCCAGAACCAGCAGGTCATGGCGCTGGGCTTCGCCTACGGTGGTGCGACGACGGTGACGCTGGGTGCCATCAGCGGCCTCGCCTTCCTCGCGTGGGCCGTGGGGACCCGCAAGGCCCTGCTCACCTGTGCCGTGTCGATCCTGTTGGCGTTCGTGTCGGAGTATGCCGGCACGGTCACGGATTACCCGTTCGGTGCCTACGAGTACACGAGCCAGCTGGGCTACAAGATGTTCGGACGGGTGCCGTTCAACATTCCGACGTCGTGGTTCTACATGCTGGTGGGGTCGCTCGCGATCTGCGGCCGCATCCTCGAGGGGAAGGACGACAACAAATCCAAGTGGTGGTGGGCGTTCATGGGGGGCGTCGTGCTCACGCTGTGGGATGTGAGCATGGACCCGGCCATGGTGAAGACCAATCACTGGTTCTGGCAGATCGGCGATCTCTCCAACCGGAGCGCCTTCGAGCAGGCCATTGGCAACCCGATCTTCTTCGGCATGCCGATCACCAACTGGCTCGGGTGGCTGCTCACGGGGATCATCGTGGCGCGGGTGATGTTGTCGATCATTCCGCCGTCGGAGTGGGTGGCCAAGGTCGCGCCGCATCGCCTCCCGATCGCCCTCTATGCGGTGAACGGCCTGCTCCCGCTTGCCATCTGCTTCCGCTGGGACATGGTACCGGCCGGGATTCTGGGCACGATCGCCATGGCCGTCCCGCTCTGGGCGGCCCTCCGCCGTGCGCCGGTGGCCGGCGCCGCCGCCGCGCCGATCGGCCACGTTGCGGTGTCCGGACACTGATGTCTCCGACCACTCGGGCACCACAGCGCACCCACGCGCGTTAGCCTACCGGAATCTCCGATGGATCGTCTCGTCCCCATTTTCGATTCCGACGCGCTGCCGATCGGCATTCTGGTGCTCATCGTGCTGGAAGCGGCGGCGCTGTTCGTGTGGCAACGTCGGCATCCCCAGTCGCCGCTAGGGTCGCCGAACACGGCACGCATCGTGTCCTTCCTGGGGGCCGGTGGCTCACTGGTCGCGGCGATGATCTTTCATCGTCGGCCGGAACCGTCGCCGGAAGGGTTCGCGCTGGCCATGCTCGCGGCGCTCGTGATTCATCTCTGGCACATTACCGTCCTGCTGCGTCGCTGATCAGCGGCGGCTCAGGCGCTCCGCCTTCTTCAGCACCTCGGTTCATGCGCATTGTTGTCATCGGCAGCGGCTTCGGTGGACTCGCTGCGGCGATCCGCCTACAGGCCCAGGGCCACGACGTCACCATCGTCGAAAAGCTCGACAAGGCCGGCGGTCGCGGCTACGTATTCGAGCAGGATGGATTCACCTTCGATGCCGGCCCGACCATCATCACGGCGCCATGGCTCATTGAAGAACTGTTCGCGCTGACGGGCAAAAGCACCGAAGAGTACATCAAGCTCGTGCTGCTCGATCCGTTCTACAACATCCGGTTCGAAGACGGCTCGGTCTTCCATTACAACGGCAATCGCGACGACATCGTGCGCCAGGTCGGTGAGTTCAATCCCGACGACGTGGCCGGCTACATGAAGTTCCGCGAAAAAGCGTGGGAGATCTTCAACGTCGGGATGCCGCTCATCGACAAGCCGTTCCTCACGGCCGGCTCGATGATCAAGATGCTCCCGGATCTGATCCGCACGCGGTCCGACGTCTCTGTGGCGGCGCTGGCCGACAAGTATCTCAAGGATGAGCGCCTGCGGCAGGTGTTCTCCTTCCACCCCCTGCTGGTGGGCGGCAACCCGTACAAGACGTCGTCGATGTACGCCCTCATCCACAAGCTCGAGCAGCAGTGGGGCGTGCTCTTCGCCATGGGCGGCACGGGCGCGCTCGTCCGCGCCCTCGTGCAGGCGTTCGAGGATCTGGGCGGCACCATCCGCTTCGACAGCGAAGTCAAGGAAATCACCGTCGATACCGCACGGCGCCGGACCACCGGGGTGAAGCTGGTCGACGGCGAGGTGGTCAAGGCCGACGCCGTGGTGTGCAATGGCGACGTGGCCCAAGCCTATCGCACGCTGCTGCCCCCCGAGGCCCGCCCGTCCATGAGCAACGCCAAGGTGGAGCGCATGCGCTTCTCCATGTCGCTGTTCGTGATCTACTTCGGCACCGACCGGCAGTACGAGGACATCGCGCACCATGAGATCATCATGGGGCCGCGCTACAAGGCGCTCCTCGAGGACATCTTCGAAAAGAAGATCCTCGCCGACGACTTCTCGCTGTATCTGCATCGCCCCACCGCCACCGATCCGTCGCTGGCGCCCCCCGGGCACGACTGCTGGTACGTGCTCTCGCCCGTGCCGCATCTGGGCGGCGACGTGGACTGGGCCGCCGTGGGCGATCGCTACCGCGACCGGATCATGGGCTATCTCGAAGAGCGCTACATGCCCGACCTCAGCAAGCACATCGTGACCGAACGGCGCATCGACCCGCGCTACTTCGAGACGCGCCTGAACAGCTACCTGGGGAGCGCCTTCGGACCGGAACCCGTGCTCACCCAGTCGGCCTACATGCGCCCGCACAACGTGAGCAAGGACATCCCCAACCTGTACTTCTGCGGCGCCGGCACGCACCCGGGGGCTGGCCTGCCGGGTGTGATTTCCAGCGGCAAAATCGTCGCGGAACTCATTGGCGGTGCCCCGGCCCGGGCCGCCGCACCGGCGCCCGAGCTCTCGCTGCGCTGACCCCTCAGCCCCACGACACATCGGCGGCCGTCCGGAGCAATTCCGGCGGCCGCTGTCGTTTGCAGTTCACCCCGACTCCCTGCCCCACTTAGATTCCGAATCATGAACATCACCATTACCCCGACCGAGAGCGCGGGAGTCTCGCGCCGGATGCAGATCTCGGTGCCGGCCGACACCGTCGCGTCCTACGAAGATCAGGCGGCGCGCAAGTACGCGACGCAGGCCCGCATTCCCGGCTTCCGCCCCGGCAAAGCACCCGCCGCCATGGTGCGCAAGCGCTACGCCAATGAGGTCCGCCAGGAAGCGATCGAACTCGCGATGAACGAGGCGTTCCGCGAAGCCGTCGACCGCGCCGGCCTCAAGCTGGCCGCGCAGCCACACGTGCACGGCCTCAAATCCGAACCCGGCCAGCCGCTCGAGTTCGAACTGCACTGTGAAGTGCGCCCCGAACTCACCCTCGAGAAGCTCGACGGCTTCACCGTCACGCGCCGCGACGCGGCCGTGACCGAAGAGATGATCGACGAGCAGATCGAAAAGATCCGCGAGCAGAAGGCGGATTGGGCCCCGGTTGACGAGAAGGCAGCCCCGGCGGACATGGTCACCGTGATGCTCTCCACGGCCGACGCCGACGGTTCGCTCCCCGAGGGCAAGGAGTACCGGCTCGTCCTCGGCGGCGGTCAGGCCATCGCCGGCATCGAAGAGCTCATCATGGAAACCGCCCCCGGCGGTACCACCGAGCGCCCCGTGCGCTGGCCCGACGATTTCCCCGACGAGTCGCAGCGCGGCGCCACGAAGCTCGTGCGCGTCGTCGTCACCGATGTGAAACGCAAGGCACTCCCCGCCCTCGATGACGCGTTCGCGCGCGAGATCGGTGATTTCGACACCGTGCAGGCGCTCCGTGATGCCGTGCGCACCGACATGGGTGGCCATGCCACGCGGGAAGCCGACGCCGAATTGCGCGGCTCGCTCATTGATCAGATCATCGACGCCCATCCGTTTGATGTGCCGAAGGCGTGGGTGCTCCAGCTCGTGGACGGCTACATGCAGATGTACGGCGTCCCCGAGGGCGAGAAGCAGCGCTTCGCGCAGGAATTCCTGCCGATGGCCGAGCGTCAGGTCCGTCGCGATCTGGTGATCGACACGATCGCCGAGCGCGAGTCGCTCACGGCCAGTGCGGCCGACGTCGATGCGCGCATTGAAGAGCTGGCGAAGGCCCGGAACGCCGACCCTGGCCAGGTGTATGCCCAGCTGCAAAAGTCCGGTCGCCTGCAGGAGATCGAGCGCGAGCTCACCGAGAATCGCGTGTTCGGCTGGCTGCTCGAGAAGAACCCGGTCACGACGGCGTAATCGAACGATCCCCGTTCGATCCCCCGACAGACCACCCGTTTCAGGAGAGTCGTAGCATGGCCTCGATTTACATGCCGTACATCATCGAGCGCTCCAGCCGTGGCGAGCGCACGTATGACATCTTCTCGCGGCTGCTGATGGACCGTATCGTGTTCCTGGGGTCGCCGATCAACGACGACGTCGCGAACATCATCATCGCGCAGATGCTCTTTCTCGAGGCCGACAACCCCGAGAAGCCCATTCACCTGTACATCAACTCGCCGGGCGGCAGTGTGTCGGCCGGACTGGCGATGTATGACACCATGCAGTTCATCAAGGCTCCGGTGCACACCACGTGCATGGGCATGGCGGCCAGCATGGGCGCGTTCCTGCTCTGCGCCGGCGCCGCCGGCCATCGCAGCGCGCTGCCGCACTCGCGCATCATGATCCACCAGCCGTCACAGAACGGCGGCGGCGGATCGGCCTCGGACATCGAAATCCAGGCGCGTGAAATCCTGTATCTCCGCTCCAAGATGAACGAACTGATGGCCAAGCACTCCGGCCGTCCGGTCGAACAGGTGGAGCGTGACACCGACCGTGACCGTTTCATGAGCGCCGAAGACGCCAAGGTGTACGGCCTGGTGGACAATGTGATTCAGCATCAGGCGGAACTCGTTGCGGTAGCGAAGTAGTCGCGACGCGAAACTGCAAACTCCCTAGTGAGCAGGGGGGAGGGTATCAGGAGAGAGGAAGCAGCAACCGCGTGCGGTTCACCTGCCTCCTGCTCCCTGAAACCCTCCCCCTGTTTCCTAGGGAGTTTTCGGTTTTTGTTTTCGGTTATCGCGCTTCCGCCACCCGCATCATCACCTCCACCGCCGGCCGCGTCGTGAGCCGCGCGAATGGCCGCACGCTGTCCGCATCAAGCGTGGTGAAATCGAAGCGTCGCACGAGACTCGCCAGAATGAGCGCCGTCTCGATCGTGGCGAACGCCGCGCCCACGCAGATACGCGGCCCCGCACCGAACGGGATGTACGCGCCCGGTGTCATCTCGGCTTCGCGCTCCGGCAGGAAGCGGTCGGGATCGAAGCGGTCGGGGTTCACCCACATCTTCTGATGCCGGTGCATGCTCCACGGCGCGATCATCAGCATCGTGCCACGCTTCACGCGACGGCCGGCGATCTCCGTGTCCTTCGCCGCCACGCGCGGCAGGAACGTGATCGGCGGATACAGTCGCAGCACTTCCCGGAAGAAATTGCGCACGTACGGCAACCGCTTCGTGTGCTCCAGCAGCACCGGGCCGTCACCGACCACGCGCGCGACCTCGTCGCGCAGGCGCGCGACCACATCGGGGCGCTGCGAGAGAATGTAGAACGCCCACGTGAGCGAACTCGCCGTGGTTTCGTGACCGGCCAGAAAAAAGACCCCCAGCTGGTCGATCAATTCGTCACGCGTGAACGGCTGCCCGGTATCCGTGTCGTGCGCCTCGAGCACCGCGCCGGCGATGTCGTCCAGTCCCGGCGTGGCGATCCGCGTGTCGAGCATCGTGCCCAGATGCCGCCGGATGCGGGCGCAGGCCTCGCGCACCGCGACCGGCTGCGTGGTGGGCGACCACGGCTTGTCGATCAGCAACCGCTTGATGTCGATACTGCCCACCTGCCGTTCGAAGCGCATGAAGTCCTCGAACACCTGCTGGGAGGTCTCTCCCTCGAGCGGCACCGAAAAGATCGTGCGCGTGATTACGTCGGCGGTGAGGTGACTCATCGCCGCATCGAGTGAGAACGTCTCACCCGAGGCCGACAGTCCCTGCAGCCGGACCTCGAAATCCCGCACCGCCGCGGCCATGAAGTCGAACGCCCGGTGGATGCGCATGTGCGAGAAGGCCGGGTCAACCATCTTGCGTTGACGCCGCCACGTGTCGCCGCTGGTGACGAACATGGAGTTGCCCACCAGATCCTCGAGCGCCTCCACGAACAGGTCGTTCTTCGGGAAGAGATCGTGATCCGTCAGGATCTTGTTCACCCACACCGGATCGTTGACCAGCAGGATGCCGCGCCGCGAGGAGCCCAGCGGCGTCACCATCTCGCGGTACGCGAGATCCGGGAGCAGGCTCAACAGGTCCTTCTGACGACGCCAGAGCAGCCGGAGGAGCGACGTGACCGGCGCCCGCGGCACGGGTGCCGGTGGACGGTACAACGGAGCGGCGGCGGTGCGGTCAGACACGCTGCGTGCTCATCGGCGCCGGCCGGCGCTGCGTGAGACGGAGGCGCGCCTGGTGGTAGATGATCAGCGCCAGACCGACCACGAGGGGGATCGCCCACATGCGCGGATCGAGTGCGCGATCGGGCATGAGGCGCACGAACCCGAAGGCCATGAAGGCCGTGTACACCGAAATCCCCGAGCCGACGATCGCCTTCACGTGCTCCAGCTGATAGGCGATCCGCGAGGGGGAGGGCGTGTAGATGAACCAGAGGTTCGTCAGCCCCGACGCGACGCCCACCACGGCGATGCCCATCATGAGCAGCTCGTGAATCAGCCAGCCGCGATAGGCGCAGAGCAGCGCCACCGCGATCACCAGCACATTGAGCCCCACGTTGGGCCAACGGCGGTTCTCGAGGTGCTGCTTCTTGTTGCGGACCGTCACCAGCCCGTGCCATACCAGACTGACCGTCAGGACCGCCAGGTAGAGCATCATCCAGCCGAAGATCCCCTGCACACGGGCGGGGTTCCAATCGGTCAGGTGCGGGTGCGTCGCCATCGGTGTCAGGATGGTGTTCGTCCCCATCCCGAGTGCCATGGTGGCCGTCACCAGCATCAGGTACGCGTAGACGGTCCCGAACTTCCGGTGGGTCTGGCTCCCCTTCTTCCCGAACACCGGGATCCAGAACAGCACCAATCCGACGGCCCCGGTCGTCACATGGACGGCGAGGAACCACTTGAACGGCCACATGACTCGTGCCTTCTCCCTCGGGTAGACATCCCGGACGCTGAATCCCGCCGTGCGCGGCCTCTTTTCGACCGCTGCCGGGTATCAGCAACGGTACGCCGCGCTCCGCAACGCCGCCAGCATGAAATGCAGATGCGCGAATCGGGGTGCGGCGGGCGGTGCCGCCTGCCGATACTCAAAGGGTGTGATCCGGCCAGCGGATCGCGCGCGGCACGACCGGTTCGCTTGACCCTGCGGCTCCGGGTGAGTTAACTGTATACAGGCAGGTGGCTTGTCTCGCCGCTGCCACGTCTTCGATGGCCCACTGTTCCGGATCGACATGTCCCACGACAAGCATCTCCGCTGCTCCTTCTGCGGCAAGTCCAAGGACGCCGTCCGAAAGTTCATTTCGGGCCCGTCGGTCTACATCTGCAACGAGTGCATCGCACTCTGCAATGAGATCCTGGCCGAGGACGAGGAGCGGGAAGTCACGGAAGCGATCACCCAGGTGCCCACGCCCCGGGAGATCAAGCTCATTCTCGATTCGTACGTGATCGGGCAGGAGCAGGCCAAAAAAGCGCTCTCGGTGGCCGTCTACAACCACTACAAGCGTATCAACGCCGCCGGCTCGGCCCGTGAGGACGACGTCGAACTCGACAAGTCCAACATCCTGCTCATCGGCCCCACCGGGACCGGCAAGACGCTGCTCGCGCAGACGCTCGCCCGCATCCTCGACGTCCCGTTCACGATCGCCGATGCCACCACCCTCACCGAAGCCGGCTACGTCGGTGAGGATGTCGAAAACATTCTGGTGCGGCTGCTGCAGGCCGGTGACTTCAACGTCGCCGAGTGCGAGCGCGGCATCGTGTACATCGACGAAATCGACAAGATCGCGCGCAAGTCGGAAAACCCGAGCATCACGCGCGACGTGTCGGGCGAGGGCGTGCAGCAGGCGCTGCTCAAGATTCTCGAAGGCACCGTGGCCAGTGTTCCGCCGCAGGGTGGCCGCAAGCACCCGCAGCAGGAATACATCCAGATCAACACCAAGGACATCCTGTTCATCTGCGGCGGCGCCTTCGACGGCCTCGAAAAGATCATCGAGGCCCGCACGGGGCGCCGGCAGCTCGGCTTCGACAGCAAGAAGGACGACGGCAAGGTGGTGTCCATCAAGCAGACCACCCCGAAAACACCCTTCGCCGCCGTCGAGCCCGACGACCTGCTCCGCTTCGGCATCATTCCCGAGCTGGTGGGGCGACTGCCGGTGTGCGTGCCCCTCGAAGCGCTCGACGAAGACACGCTGGTCCAGATCCTCAAGGAGCCGAAGAACGCGCTGACCAAGCAGTATCAGCGCCTCTTCGATCTGGAGGACGTCAAGATCACCTTTGAGGAATCGGCGCTGCGCGCGATCGCCGGCAAGGCGCTGCGACGCGGCACGGGCGCGCGCGGACTCCGCGCCATCCTCGAGGAAACGTTGCTCGACACCATGTTCGACCTGCCCACACGGGACGATGTCGTCGAAGTCCGTGTGACTGAAGCCTCCGTCCTGCACGGCGGCCCCCCTCTCCTTGAAATCGCGCCCAAGCGGCAGAAGAAGGAAGCCTGAGTACGCATCGCACTGCAAGGACCGGCAGCCAACGGCTGCCGGTCCTTCCGCTTCGGGACGTGGTGTTGTTCCCCCACGTCGCCATGCCGCTGCTCATCGGCCGCGAAGGCTCTCTCGCCGCCGTGGCCGCCGCCTCCGACGGTTCGAAAGAACTCTTGCTGGTCACACAGCGTGATGCCGATCAGCACGCCCCCGGCTCGAAGGATCTGCATCGGGTGGGCGTGCTCGCACGCCTGCAACAAGTCACGCGCCTGGCCGGCGGCACCACGAAGATTCTCGTGGAAGCCGTCTCGCGGGTGCGCGTCCAGCGCTACACGGCCTCGCGGACCAGCGCGCTGCTCGAAGCCCAGGTGTTGCCGATGCCGCTGCGCATCGACGGCGTCACGGCGGCGGCGCGCGACACCGCCCACGCCACGCTGCGCCACGCGCTGAGCCTCTTCGAGGAGTACGCCGGCCTGCAGCGCCGCCTGCCCCCCGAGGTCGTCGGCCTGCTGCAAGGGCTCGACGACGAGCAGCGCATGGCCTTCGGGATCGCGGCCCATCTGCAGATCCCCATCGAACAGCGGCAGCGCCTGCTCGAATCGCCGGCGCTCGGCGATCTCGCGGGGCATCTCGTGACGCTGTTAGGCAGCGAACTCGAACTGCTCAAGCTCGAGAAGAAGCTGGACGAGCAGGTGCGCGGGTCACTGTTCCAGAATCAGCGCGAGTTCTACCTGCAGGAACAGCTTCGCGCCATTCACAAGGAGCTGGGGCAGGAAGACGGCGACGAGTTCGAGGAGCTGGCCCGTCAGGTCGCGGAACGCGGACTGCCCGCGCCGGTGGCCGCGCGCGCGCAGCGTGAACTGCGCAAGCTCAAGCGCAGCTCCCCGATGTCCCCCGATGCCACCGTCACGCGGGGATGGCTCGACTGGGCGTTGTCGCTCCCGTGGACCGTGCGCTCCGACGACACGATCGACCTCGATCACGCACGGTCGGTGCTGGAGGCCGATCACTACGGCCTCGAGGAAGTGAAGGAACGCATCCTCGATTACATCGCCGTGCTCGGGCGCGTCGGCCACCTGCCCGGCCCGATTCTCTGCCTCGTCGGACCACCGGGCGTTGGCAAGACCTCGCTCGGCAAGTCCATCGCGCATGCGCTGGGGCGCAAGTTCGTGCGCATGGCCCTGGGCGGCGTGCGCGACGAAGCGGAAATCCGTGGACACCGCCGCACGTACATCGGCGCGTTGCCCGGCCGGATCATCCAGGCGATGCGCCGCGCGGAAACGATCAATCCCGTCATCCTGCTCGACGAAATCGACAAGCTGGGCAGCGACTGGCGTGGCGATCCGGCGGCGGCGTTGCTCGAGGTACTCGACCCCGAGCAGCACCACGCGTTCAACGATCACTTCCTCGAAGTCGATTACGACCTGTCGCAGGTGCTGTTCCTCACCACCGCCAATTCGCTCGGTTCCATCCCCGAAGCGTTGCGCGACCGGATGGAAATCATCCGCCTGCCCGGGTACCTGGAGCCGGAAAAAATCACGATCGCGCGCCGGTTCCTGCTCCCACGTCAGTTAACGGCGCACGGCATCACGCCTGCGCAGGTCACGCTCGAACCGAACGTGCTGCAGTCGCTGATCCGCGGATGGACGCGGGAAGCGGGCGTGCGCGACCTCGACCGGCGCATCGCACGGCTCGCGCGGAAGCTGGCGCGCCGTGCGCTCGCCCCCGACGCGGCCGTCACGATCACCAAGGACGAGCTCCCATCCATGCTCGGCCCGGCCGCGCACGATGAGCAGGAAAACGACCGCCGCGATCAGATCGGTGTGGCTTCGGGGCTCGCGTTCACGCACGTGGGCGGCGAGCTGCTGGAGATCGAGGTCAGCGTGGTCCCCGGCCGTGGCCGGCTCCAGCTCACCGGCACCCTCGGGGATGTCATCAAGGAGTCGGCGGCCGCGGCGCTGTCGTATGTGCGCTCGCGCGCGGGCTCGCTGGGCCTCGCTGCCGACTTCCATCGCGCGGTCGATATTCACATCCACCTGCCGGCCGGTGCCACGCCCAAGGACGGTCCGTCGGCCGGTATTGCGCTGGCCACGGCGCTGACCAGCGCCCTCACGGGCATCCCCGTGCGCGGCGATGTTGCCATGACCGGTGAGGTCACCCTCCGCGGACGCGTGCTGCCCATCGGCGGCGTGCGCGAGAAAGGGGTCGCCGCCCATCGCCATCACATGGCGCACGTGATCGTACCGCAAGGGAATGCCAAGGATCTGGCCGAACTGCCGGAAGACGTGCGGAACGAGGTCCACTGGCATCCCGTGCGCACGATGGACGAAGTGCTTGCCCTCGCCCTACGTGGGCCACTCCCCGATGTCAGTGATGCGTTGATCATGGCATCGGAAACGGAACGCCCCACATGAGCGA
>JARIEX010000179.1 GCA_031127095.1 Gemmatimonadota bacterium | reverse complement strand
AAGCGGAGGGGGTGGGGGGTGGGGGGCAGAGAGGACACAGTACAGTGCAGCGTAACCGATGGCGTGAACGGACAGCAAGTTGATCCCGAAGCGTTCCCTCAGTCGTGCAACCAACGCCGGGCGTCCAGCGACCCCGAGCACCTGCTGGTTCACACGGCTGAACATGGTTCGCTATGCCGATGACGACGACAGTGATGTTCGTGCGCACGCACGTGGACGGCCGTCGCGGAAATAATCGAATGCCGACATCAGCAAGACGCACAGGATGGTGAGTTGGGCGACGAACGCGACGGCGGCCTCACCGCGAATCGCCCAGACCACCACCGGCAAGTACACGACCGACAACTTGACCATCCATCGACGCGCCGCGATGTCATTAAGACAGAAGGCGAAACACATCGGCCAGAATAAGTACCACTCGTTCATCATCGGGATGGTCATCAGCTGCGCGAGCAGCACGATCTCAAAACTGCTGACGATGAGAAATCGCGCCGGGTCAGCGCGGTGGATTTTTGCATTCCGGTAGAGACGCCAGCAGGCGACCAGGCAGAAACTCAGTCGTCCGAGCTCGAGCGGTGTCATCGCAGCGGGCAAACCCGCCGCACCGACAAGAGGATCCAGCAGCACAAAGACGCTGCTGCGCACCCCCTGTGCATATCCACCGATATACGCCAGCGTGACATCAAGCGAATGCTGATAGAGCGCGAAGGGAGGCAAAAGCCCGAGCGACAATCCGGCCGCCCCCTTCCCTGCGGCAATCAGTGCATCACGAAGGGGGCGATCGATGATCAGATAAACGAAAAGGACGGGCAGGAGGAAGACGCCGATTGTCTTGAGGCTTATTGAAACGCCAACCCAGCATCCCGCCGACCAGTAATGCCGCTGCAGGATGTGGGTGATACCAAGCAGCACCGCGAGCATGAGCAGCGTGTCATTGTGCGCAGCGGTCAGGAAGCAGTAGAGCACCAGCGGATTCAGCAAAAACCACCGATCGACCTCTCGCATCGGCGTGCCCAATCGCGCCGCGATCGTTCCCAGTTGCGTGCGGCACAGGAGCAGACAAACCGCAGACAGCAACTTGAACAGGATGAGCCCCACGACGGGACTTCCGCCCGATGCTCCCGCGAGCAGGGCCGAGATCTTCTGAAAGACGGGGCCGTAGTTGCCCAGCATTGCAAGCCAGTCCGGGACCATACTTTGGAAGATCGGATCCGCTGCATACGCAGGAATTTCATTAACTGCCACGGTGTACGGGTTGACCCCGTAGTTGAACTCGAGCCAGCCCTTCGCCAGATAAAAGAATACGTCGATGCTGATCGCTGGAACGGCCGCTGCGAAGACCACCCACGAGGCTGGTACCAGCCAGCGTGGGAGTGTGTCGACACGTCGCGCAATTGCCACAAACAGGAGGCCGACGATCAAGCAGAGGACGAAATGCGCGATTCGCCCGGGGAGCGGATTCGCCAGAAGGCCAATCCAGGGATCAAACTCGCTGCTCGTGTACGGGAAGTCTCGTCGAAACCAAGCGAGGTACGAGGGAAGGAACAGCAACCCCGATGCGGCCAGATAGGCCTGAGCCAGCATCGTCGGTACGTGCCTTTCAATCCGGGATACGATCACGCAACTCCCTTGGTGGTTTGTGACGATCCACGGTCTCTGTTGCACGCATAAGGCAGGCGTGTGCGAGGCATCCTCACTACGAGCCGCTAGATTAACGCGCGTTATGCCTGAAAGCACGGAGTTTCATGTCCTGCCCCACTTTATGCCCCCCACCACCGTTGTGATCGGCGCCGGCCCCGCAGGGCTGACGGCGGCCTACCACCTGAGCAAGCTCGGTTTTCCGGTGACGGTCTTGGAAAGTGACCCGGAGTATGTGGGCGGCATCTCGCGCACTGTGCATTTCAAGGGCTTCCATTTTGACATCGGCGGCCATCGCTTCTTCTCGAAGTCGGACCGCATCGAGGCCCTGTGGCGGGAGATCCTCCCGCACGACTTTCTCGAACGGCCGCGCTCCAGCCGGATTCTCTACAACGGGCGCTTCTTCGCCTATCCGCTGAAGCCGATGCAGGCGCTGTTCGACCTCGGTGTGTTCGAGTCGATCCGCTGCGTGCTGTCCTACGCGTACGCGCGCCTGCGCCCTATCCGGAACCCGCGCAGCTTCGAGGAGTGGGTCACCAACGAGTTCGGCGCGCGGCTGTACCAGATTTTCTTCAAGACCTACACCGAAAAGGTGTGGGGGATGAGCTGCTCCGACATTTCGGCCGACTGGGCGGCGCAGCGTATCAAGGGCGTCTCGCTCTTTTCCGCCGTGATGTCCGCGCTCAAGCCCGCGGGCTTCGGCGCCGGTGGTACGATCAAGAGTCTGATCAGCACGTTCCGCTATCCGCGCCTGGGACCGGGAATGTTGTGGGATGCCTGCGCGGCGGCCGTCCGCGCGCAGGGCGGCACGCTGATGATGGGGCGCACCGTCGTAGACCTCCACTACCGCGAGGATTCGAACGACTGGGAAGTGGGCCATGTGGGCCCCGACGGGGAGCGGGAAACGCTGGTGGCCGACCACGTGATTTCGTCGGCCCCGCTGCGCGAGATCGCCCAGTCGCTGTCGCCCGCACCGAGCGAGTCATTGACCACGGCGGCACAGCAGTTGGGGTATCGCGATTTCCTCACGGTCGCGCTGGTGTTGACCGACCGTCAGCGATTCACGGACAACTGGATCTACGTGCACGACTCGAGCGTGAAAGTGGGTCGCATCCAGAACTTCAAGTCGTGGTCGCCCGAGATGGTGCCCGACCCGACGCTCACCTGCTACGGTCTCGAGTACTTCTGCTTCGAAGGCGATGGCCTCTGGTCGTCCACCGACGCGGAGCTGGTGGAGCGTGCCACCACGGAGCTCGTGCAACTCGGGCTCGCCGATCGGGCCGATGTGTTGGACGGCTGCGTGGTGCGACAGAAGAAGGCGTATCCCGTGTACGATGACGTGTACGCGCAGCGCGTACAGACGATCCGCGATGAACTCGCCGAGCGCTTCCCCAACCTGCATCTCGTGGGGCGCAACGGCATGCACAAGTACAACAATCAGGATCACGCCATGATGACGGCGTTACTCACGGCCGAGAACATCGTAGCCGGCCGCGCACTGCACGATCCGTGGCGCGTGAATGAGGACGCGGAGTATCACGAGGAAAGCGGCGCATCGGGCGAGCGGCTCGTGCCGCAGCGGGTGCGCTAAGCGCCGCCGGACACCGGACCGGCCGACGGCGTGCATGGGGCGGGAAGCACGCGTCCGGGCCGGACAGTGTCCGCCACGGCTCCGGGCAGCGCTCCAGCTCGGCGCAGCCACCCGCGACGGGCCCAGAGGGCACCGGCCCGGAATGACGAGTCGGAGGGGAGCACCACCCGCACCTCCTGCCAGGCCGTATCGCCGCGCAGCCGTTCCACGAGGGCATGTCGCGTGGGGAGGATGGCCACATCGGCGCTGCGCCATGGACCGAACTGGACGGGACCACTCCCCAGCAACTGAAAGGCGTCCGCCTTGGCCACGGAGTCCGGGAAGATCGCGCGGCCATCGACCGACAGGGAGTACCGGGGCACGCGCCACAGCAGATAGTTCCCGTAATTGAACACCGTGTAGGCGCGGGGTGGCGTGGCGGTGGCGGATCGCGGGACCGTGCACTCAAGCCAAGCAATCATGGGTTCGAGGGTCGGCGCGACCGTGACCGGAAGCTGTGCCATCGCGCCCTGCACCGGCACGACCGGCACCAAGCGCATCGCCTTGACCTGCGGCAACATGCCAAACAGCGGGACCAGTAGCGTGCAGGCGGCCGTTATCTGCCGTACACGGGCCTGCGTTGGCAGCGGAATTTCCGCCATCAACTGCGCGAGCAACGGCAGCGAGGCCATGAACCAGAGGACCAGTCCCCGTACGGCTATACCGAAGAGCGCGAGTCCCCCCGCCCAGCAGAACATGAACCAGATCCATTCGCGCCGGTTGAGCGTGCGCCGATCGACGCAGGCCGGCAGCACCAGCAGCACGAGCGCAATCGCACCCGACAGCCCCCCCTCCGAGAGGGTTCGGAACCCTGGCTCCATTTCCGAGATGCTGCTGGTAACGCCCACCATCGCGTTGCCCGAAAAATTCAGCACGAAGATGGACGGCCACGACAGCGCATATGGCGTGATCATCGCACCCGCGGCCATGGCACCCACAAACCACGTCACGTGGCGCCACCGGAACGGCGTCGCCGCGAGCGGGATCACTGCCGCCATCCCGAGCAACGGGAACAACAGATGCACATTGGCCGCGAATGCCGTCACCAGCAGGACGATCAGGGCACCACTGCGCACACGGCCCGCCGAGATCCGATGGGCACCAAGCCACGCGAAGGGGATCACGGCCTGCAGGATACCGTACGGACGGACGGCACCGATGAACATCGAGATCTGCACGGCGATGAGCGCGATCAGCAGCGTGGCCCACGGTGTCCACCGCGCCGTGCGTCCCAGCGCGATCACGGCGAAGAACCCGGTCAGCGCGACGCCGGCATTGAGCAGGTGCAAGCCCAGCGCCCCGCCGGCCGACCACGCGCCGAGGATCATCAATTCAGCCAGCCAGGAATAGGCGAAAAACGGCGCGCCCTGACGGGTCCAGGCGAAGGGCTCCGTGAAGGGCACGCGCCCGTGCTCGACGATCCACGCTCCTATGCGCAGATGCATCGGCAGGTCGGGGTCGATCAGGGGCGTCAGCAATGCCGATAGCGCACTGCTGAGCGCCAGTGCCGCCACCAACCAGCGCCAACCGGCGCCAACGTCGCCTACCCAATCGTCGTCCGAACTCGGCAATAGGGGGTGTTGAGCAATGGACACAGGGCGCAATGTCGCGTGACGTGGAATGCACGGCAAGCGACGGTTGCGGCCCCACGATGCCCGGGTAAGCATTCGTCATGCCCCGCACGATCACACAGGAACACGCCTCGGCGGTCCGCCTCTCAGCCGTCTCGAAGCGCTACGCCAACCATGTGGCCGTAGACCGGGTATCGCTCGATATCCGCCCGGGGATCATCTTCGGACTCCTGGGGCCCAACGGCGCCGGCAAGACCAGCACGATCCGCCTGATGCTGGACCTCATGCTCCCCGACGAGGGGCACATCGAGATTCTCGGGCGGCCGGCCAGCGACCCGTCGCTGGTAAACCGGCTGGGTTATCTCCCCGAAGAGCGCGGACTGTACCGCAAGATGGAAGTACGGCGGGTGCTGCGGTTCCTGGCGCGCCTCAAGGGTGTGCCCACCAGAGAGGCGGACCGGCGGATCGATCACTGGCTCGAGCGTTTCACGCTGGCTGGGGCGGGGCGCGACTGGGGCACGGCGAAGATCGAAGAGCTCTCACGCGGGATGCAGCAAAAAGTGCAGTTCATCGGCACCGTGCTGCACGATCCCCAGCTCATTGTGCTCGACGAACCGTTCAGCGGGCTCGATCCGGTGAACGCGCAGGCGCTGAAGGACACGGTGCTGGAGCTGCGCCGGCAGGGGCGCACGATCGTGTTCAGTACTCACCTCATGGACGTGGCGGAGCGGATGTGCGATGCCGTGGCCATCGTGAACCGCGGCCGTATCGTACTCGACGGGGACATGCGCGACGTCAAGGGCAGTCACGAGAGTGCGCCGCGCGTGGCCGTCACGTTCGATTCCGGCAGCGGCGAGCAGGCACGGGCCATTCTCGCCGACCGCGCGCTGGTATCCGAGATCGACCATCACGGCAATCACCTCGAGATCACACTCGCCGAGGGGGCGACGTCGCAGGAGCTGCTCGAGCGCCTCGTCGCCGCCAAGGTGTCGATTGCGCGGTTCGACCGGCTTGAACCCTCGCTCCACCAGATCTTTTTGCAACGTGTGGGCGCCTCGGGCGTGGAAGCGGGGATGTCGGGCCATGGATAAGCTGTTCGCCGTGATCGGACGGGAATTCAGCGAGCGGGTGCGCTCGCGGTGGTTCATCGTCACGACCCTGTTCGGCCCGTTGCTGCTGGCGGCGCTGCTGATTGGACCGCCGTGGCTCGCGATGCGCGCGCGCGCCGATGTGGACGTGGCGCAGGTGCTGATCCTCGATGCCACCGGCACCGCGCTGGGGGCCGCCGTCGCCAGCGATCTCGCCGGCGGCGTGCAAGGCACGGCCACACCGCCACGCGTGCTCGAGGTGCAGTCCGCCGCACTGCGCGCGACCACGGACTCCCTACGTGAGCGACTGCTGGCGAAGGCACTACCGGGACTGTTCGTCTTGTCGCGCGAAACCATCGACAATGGGCGAGCCGAGCTGCTGCTCCCCGACGGCAGCGCGCTCGGTATATCCGAGCGGCTGGCGACTGCACTCGAACGTCAG
>JARIEX010000038.1 GCA_031127095.1 Gemmatimonadota bacterium | reverse complement strand
ACGGCCTTCACCAGCGTAATGGGAATGGCGAAGCCGTAGCCCGAGTAGTAGCCCGTCTGGCTGGCGATCGCGCTGTTCAGGCCGATCACTTCGCCGCGCAGGTTGATGAGCGGTCCGCCCGAGTTGCCCGGGTTGATCGCCGCGTCGGTCTGGATGAAATCGGAGATCGTGAAGTTGCCCGAGTTCGGCAGCTGGATCTCGGAGCCGCGCCCCTTGGCGGAGATGATGCCGGCGGTCACGGTGAAATCGAGGCCGAGTGGGTTGCCCACGGCCAGCACCCAATCACCGATGCGCGTGTTCTCGTCGTTGCCGATCGAGAGGGTGGGGAGCCCCTTGGCGTCGATTTTGACGACCGCGACGTCGGTGGTGGAGTCGGTGCCGATCACCTTGGCCTTGAAGGTGCGACCGTCGCTGAGCGTGATCGACACCTGGTCGGCGTCGGCCACGACATGGTTGTTCGTGACGATGTAGCCGTCGGCCGTGACGATAAAGCCCGAGCCCTCGCCGCGCTGCTGCTGCGGCTGCTGCGGACCGAACTGCTCGAGAAAGTCTTCCATGCCCTGCGGGGCGCGGCCGCGCGCCTGCGGACGCGGGCGGGCCGTGCGCGTGGTGTTCACCGCGACCACGCCCGGCGTGACGCGCTCGGCGATGTCGGCAAAGGAGCTGCCTTCCGGGGCCATCGGGCCGCGGACGCTGGCGCTGCGGGGCGTGGTGCCACCCTGCGCCCAGACGACCTTCGTCCAGTCCATGCCGGACGCGAACAGCACGCCGGCGGAGAAGCTGACGACGGCCGCGGTGGCGAAACGGAATCGGGAGAAACGAGATGCCATGTGTCTGAACCCGGTGAATACGGTACGAGCGACGGTGCTGGAACTGGGGGAATATTACTGCCGGGCGGCGCTGCCACCCGCGAAACGATAAGACACCGGACCCCCGCGGACGTTTCCGCGGGAGCCCGGTGCCTCGGTCGGACGGTGCCGCGGTTACTTCTTGGTGTCGTCCACGATCTCGTAGTCGGCTTCGACCACGTCATCCGGCTTTGCGCCGGCGGCGGCCGGCTCACCGGCCGGTGCCGCGCCCGGCTCCTGCGCCGCCCCTTCCGCCGCCTGCTGCTGGTAGAAGGCCTGACCGGCCTCGCTGTAGGCTTTGGACAGCTCTTCCTGCGCGGCGCGGATCTCGTTCATGTCGTCGCCGCGCAGCGCCTTCCGGCTCCGCTCGATCGAGGCATCGATCCGTTCCTTGAGTTCCGGGGCGACCTTCTCCCCCCACTCCTTCACGTTCTTTTCGACTTCGTAGGTCTGCGAGTCGAGGCGGTTGCGCGTCTCGATCTCCTCGCGACGCTGCTTGTCCTCGGCCGCATTCTTTTCGGCATCCTTGACCATCTTGTCGATGTCGCCATCGGAGAGGCCGCTGGATGCTTCGATCCGGATCTTCTGCTCCTTGCCCGACGCCTTGTCGCGCGCCGTCACATGCAGGATGCCGTTGGCGTCGATGTCGAAGGTGACCTCGACCTGCGGCATGCCGCGCGGAGCGGGCGGGATGCCCGTGAGCTGGAACTTGCCGATGGTGCGGTTGTACGTGGCCAGTTCGCGTTCGCCCTGCAGCACGTGGATTTCAACCGTGGTCTGGTTGTCGTCGGCGGTGGAGAACGTTTCCGCCTTCTTGGTCGGGATGGTCGTGTTGCGCGGGATGAGCACCGTCATCACGCCGCCCAGCGTTTCGATGCCGAGGGACAGCGGCGTCACGTCGAGCAGCAGCACGTCCTTCTGCTCGCCGGTGAGCACCGCGCCTTGAATGGCCGCGCCGACCGCCACCACTTCGTCCGGGTTGACGCCCTTGTTGGGCTCCTTGCCGAAGAAGTCCTTCACGACCTGCTGGATTTTGGGAATGCGCGTGGAGCCGCCAACGAGGATGATCTCGTCGACTTCGGACGGCTGCATGCCGGCGTCCTTGAGCGCCTGGCGCATCGGCTCGAGCGTGCGCTGAATCAGATCGTCCACGAGCTGCTCGAACTTGGCGCGCGTGAGCGAGTAGTTCAGGTGCTTCGGGCCCGACTGGTCGGCGGTGATGAAGGGCAGGTTGATGTCGGTGCTGTTGGCGCTCGACAGCTCCATCTTGGCCTTTTCGGCGGCTTCCTTGAGCCGCTGGATGGCCATGGGGTCCTTGCTCAGGTCGATGGCCTGGTCGCGCTTGAACTCGGCCACCAGCCAATCCATGACACGCTGGTCGAAGTCGTCGCCGCCCAAGTGCGTATCGCCGTTGGTGGACTTCACTTCGAACTGGCGCGTGCCGTCCACGTCATACAGCTCGAGAACGGAGATGTCATACGTCCCGCCGCCGAGGTCGAACACGGCGACCTTTTCGTCGGTCTTCTTGTTCTTGTCGAGGCCGTAGGCGAGGGCGGCCGCCGTGGGCTCGTTGATGATGCGGAGCACGTCGAGGCCGGCGATCTTGCCGGCGTCCTTGGTGGCCTGACGCTGGGCGTCGTTGAAGTACGCCGGGACGGTAATGACGGCCTTGGTGACGCTGTGTCCGAGGTAGTCTTCGGCGGTCTGCTTCATCTTCTGCAGGATCATCGCCGAGATTTCGGGGGGCGTGTAGCGCTTGCCGCCCACTTCGACCGAGGCCACGTCATTGGGACCGGCCGAGATTTTGTAGGGGACGCGCGACTGCTCGCTCTGGGCTTCCGTGGTGCGGCGGCCCATGAAGCGCTTGATGGAGAAGATGGTGTTGGTGGGGTTGGTGACGGCCTGTCGCTTGGCGATCTGACCCACCAGGCGCTCGCCGTCTTTCGTGAAGCCCACCACCGAGGGGGTCGTCCGGCCGCCTTCGGCGTTCGGAATGACCACCGGGTCGCCACCTTCCAACACGGAGACCACCGAGTTGGTGGTGCCGAGGTCGATGCCGATAACTTTTTCAGCCATTGCGGTCTCGTTCGTCAGGAGTGACAGTCCTTGCGGACTGGGAAATGCAGCCGTCGTTATTGGGATGCCGCTGCGGGTACAGAGGGCAAGGGGTGGGCCGCGTACAATCTGCCGGAGCGGCATACTTCCGGGGTTTGGACGGCGCCGATGCCTGTCGTGTCGGCAGACTGCCAATGTGACCTGCCGAGTACGCCACGTTTCCGATTTCCGATGGCACGCCGACGTCGCGAAGTGGTTTGGCGGTGAACGATTTTGGCACGCGATACCGCAGAGCCCGCGTGTAACGATGGTGTTTGCATGTGGCGTTCCGGCACCGGAGGCGTGATCGTTACGGAGCGTTCGTGCCGATGGTGTCCCGGTCCCTGCTGCGAGTGGCGGGGAAGGCCGTGCACCGGGCGCGCGATGTTTTCTCCCAGCCATCCGTGCCGTGAAGCTTTTCTCCAAAGACGAAACGTTTTTCGATCATTTCCGGCAACTTGCCGTGTACATGGGCAGCGCGTCGAGTTTGCTGCGCACCCTGCTCGAGACCCCTGCCGAGGCCGCGCGCATTGCGGTCGAGATCAAGAAGGTCGAGACCGACGGCGACGCCATCGTGCACCTGATCAACCAGCGCATCGACACCAGCTTCGTGACGCCGCTGGATCGTGAGGACATTCACGTGCTGGCCACGCGCCTCGACAACGTGATTGACCTGATCAACGGCGCGGCGCGACGGGTGGTGATGTTCCGCGTGACGACGCCGCGGGCCGGTGGTGTCCAGATGGCCGACGTGCTGGTGCGGGCGAGCGCGGAGATTCTCGCGTCGGTGGGCGACGTCACCAAGCGCGTGAAGATGCTGGAGCACGGCCGCAAGATCAAAGCGCTCGAAGAAGAGGGCGACGTGCTGTACGCGCAATCGGTGGGCGCGCTCTTCGCGCATGACGAGCCGGCCATCGAGGTGCTGAAGTGGAAGGAGATTTTCGACGCGCTCGAGGAGGCGATCGACGAGTGCGAAGACGTGTCGAACGTGCTGGAAAGCATCGCGCTCAAGAACAGCTGACGAATCCGTGGTCAACTTCGTCATTTTCATCGTCGTCGTCGCGCTGGCGTTCGACTTCATCAACGGGTTCCACGATTCCGCGAACTCGATCGCCACGATCGTCGGGACGCGCGTCCTGAGCCCGCTCGCCGCCGTGATCTGGGCGGCCACGTTCAATTTCGCGGCGCTGTTCTTCGTGGGGACGGCGGTCGCCAAGTCGGTAGCCGCCGGCTTCATCGACCTCAACGTGGTCGATGCGAACGTGATCCTCGGCGGGCTGCTGGGGGCGATCACGTGGAACCTGATCACGTGGTGGTTCGGAATCCCGTCCAGCTCCTCGCACGCGCTCATCGGCGGCTATGCGGGTGCCGCGGTGTCGAAGGTCGGCTTTTCAGCGCTGCTGTGGGGGAAGAAGTGGATCGAGACCCTGTCGGCGATCGTGCTCTCGCCGTCGATCGGCATGCTGATGGGATTCCTCCTGATGGTGCTGGTGTTCAACGTGTTCCAGAAAGTGACGAGCACCAAGGCGGATAAATTCTTCCGCGTGGCGCAGCTCACCAGCTCGGCGCTCCTGTCGCTGGCGCATGGCGGTAACGATGCGCAGAAGACCATGGGCATCATCGTCGGGCTGCTCGTGGCCACACAGGCCACGTTTGCCAGCCAGACCGGCCTGTTGAGCCATATGTATGTCACGTCGCTGAACGAGATCCCGGTCTGGGTCGAGCTCAGTGCGTACACGATGATCTCGCTGGGCACGCTGTTCGGCGGGTGGCGTATCGTGCACACCATGGGCACGCGGATCACGAAGCTGCGTCCGGTGGGCGGCTTCTGCGCCGAGACGGCGGGGGCGCTGGTGATCCTCTCGGCCTCGCGGTTCGGCATTCCCGTGAGCACGACGCACACGATCACGGGCGCCATTGTCGGGGTGGGCGCCACCAACCGTCTGTCGGCGGTGCGCTGGGGACTGGCCAGCAAGATCGTGTGGGCGTGGGTGATCACCATTCCCGCGGCGGCCGCCATGGCCGCGATCTCGTACAAGCTGCTGGCTGCGTTCAATCCACTCTGATCCGCTTCCGGTCCGGCGCCCGACTCCGCGCCGGACACCTGCCATGGCTTCATCCACTGCGCTGTCGCTGCCGTACCTGAACCGCGAGCTGAGCTGGCTCGACTTCAACGCGCGCGTGCTGGAGGAAGCGCTCGATGAGCGCGTGCCGCTGCTGGAGCGCCTCAAGTTCCTGGCGATCTTCAGCACGAACCTCGACGAGTTCTACATGGTGCGGGTGGCAGGACTCCGGCGGAAGGTCGCGGCGGGGGCGCCGCAGTACCTGCCCGATCCGCTGTCCCCCCCGGAGCAACTCGATGCCATCCATACGCGGGTGCGTGAGTTGCTGCAGCGGCGACATCATGCGCTGCACGCGCAGCTGTTGCCGGCGCTCGATGCTGCCGGGATCAAGCTGCTCGCGATGGCGGCGCTGTCCGACGGGGAACGCGAGCGGATCCATGCGTACTTCGAATCCCAGATCTTCCCCGTCCTGACGCCGCTCGCGGTCGATCCCGGTCATCCGTTCCCGTACATCTCGAATCTCTCGCTGTCGCTCGCCGTCGCGATCGGCGATCCCGAGAACGGCAAGGAGCATTTTGCCCGCGTGAAAGTGCCGCGGTCGCTGCCGCGGTGGGTGCCGGTGGACCGCGACGGGGAGCACAGCTTCGTACCACTCGAAGAAGTGATCGGCGAGCATCTGGGCGCGCTCTTTCCCGGGATGACGGTGAAGCGCTGGTTCACCTTCCGCATCACGCGCTATTCGGACCTCGACCTGGGGCAGATCGATCAGCCGGAAGATCTGCTGGAGACCATCGAGCAGCAGGTCTTCCAGCGCCGGTTCGGCGAGGTGGTGCGCCTCGAGGTGCAGCGCGATATGCCGCAGAGCATGCGCCAGCTGTTGCTGGAGGAGCTGAGCGACAGCGAAACCCAGCGCGTGGCGCCGCTGAGCGTGCGCGACGTGCACGACCGTGATGACCTGCTCGAATTGGGCGATCTCATGCAGATCGCGGCGATCGACGTGCCGGAGTTGCACGACGCGCCGTACACGCCGGTGGTCCCCGCGCCCTTCCGCGATGGGCGCAATCTCTTCGAGGTGATCCGCGAGCGGGACGTGCTCGTGCACCATCCGTACGAATCGTTCAGCGCGTCAGTCGAGGCGTTCGTCGACGCGGCCGCGAACGATCCGCTGGTGTTGGCCATCAAGCTCACGCTCTACCGCACCTCGGGGGACACGGCCATTGTGCGGTCGCTCACGGAGGCGGCCGAGGCCGGGAAGCAGGTGGCCGTGATCATCGAGTTGCAGGCCCGTTTTGACGAGCAGAACAACATCACGTTCGCCCGCACGATGGAGAGCTACGGGATCCATGTGGCGTACGGGTTGCCGGGGCTCAAGACGCACGCGAAAACCGTGCTGATCGTCCGCCGCGATCCGGACGGGATCCGCCGGTACGTGCACGTCAGCACCGGCAACTACAACTCGAAGACGGCGCGGCTCTACACCGATATCGGGCTGTTCACGGCGCATCCGCAGATCGGTGCGGATGCGAGCGACCTGTTCAATTCGCTGACCGGGGTGTCGCGGCAGAAGTTCTACCGGCGGCTGATCGTCGCGCCGGCCAATCTGCGCCGCCGCACGCTCGAGCTGATCGAACGGGAGGCCGATCACGCGAAGGCCGGTCGTGGCGGGCGCATCATCGCCAAGATGAACGCCCTCGTGGACCCCGAGGTCATCGGTGCGTTGTACCGCGCCTCGCAGGCCGGCGTCGAGATCGACCTGATCGTTCGCGGGATCTGCTGTCTCGTGCCGGGACTGCGCGGCGTGAGCGAGCGCATCCGGGTGGTGAGCATCATCGGCCGGTTTCTCGAGCATTCCCGGATCGCGTACTTCGCCAACGGCGGCACGCCCGAGTACTACATCGGGTCGGCCGACTGGATGCCGCGCAACTTCGACCGGCGCGTGGAGGCGATGGCGCCGATTGACGACGTGTCGTGGCATCCCCGTCTGCAGCGGGTGCTGGAAACCTGTCTGGCCGACAACCGGCAAGCGTGGGAACTCGGGGCCGACGGCACGTACCGTCGGCGCGTGCCGGGCGGGGCGGCGATCTGTGCGACGCACGCGGCGCTGATCCGGGATCCCTGGGGCGATGCGCCGCGCAAGGCGGCGCCGAAGCGGAAGCGCGTGGAGTCGGCGGAGCATGATCCGCCGCGCCCGGAGACCGGCGCGGCGTCGTAGCGTCGCGCTACTCGCCGTCCCCGTCGTCGTCGGCACTGAGCTCCGTGCCGTCGGGCATCACCACGATGATGGAGCGGCCCAGCACATCCTCCAGCAGCTGACGCTTGCGGCTGGCGCCCCAGCACTCGAGACGCACGTTCGTGGCGCCTTGGGCCTCGGTCACCGACACGCGCAGGGCGTCCGCGGACAGCTTGGTGTGGAGCGTCCCGACGGCCGCGACGTGACCGCGGTCCATGCCATCGGCGAAGCGCAGGAGGGCGGCGAGCTTGACCACCTTGTCGCGTGACGTGCGGTCGAGCTGCGCGAAGCCGCGATGCTTCATTTTCGGCGGTGTGCCCCGGTGATAGCGGGCCACATGGGCGACGATGATCTGGTCGGCCGGGGTCATGCCCAGCAGGTCTGCGTGGGAAATCAGGTGAAACGAGTGCTTGTGGTGCTTCTCGTAATTGATGTGATACCCCACATCGTGCAGTAGCGCGGCGTCGGCCAGTAGCCGCCGGTCGGCCGGTTCGAGCTGCATGCGCGGGGCGAGGGCGTCGAACAGCTGAAGGGCCAGCCGTTGTACCTGACGCGCGTGCGGTTCCTCGTAGTGACACCGTTCGGCGAATTCACGCACGGACCGCTCGCGCGCTACGCCCGGATCTGCCACCACCGGCGTCACCCGCGCCGATTCGAGCAACAGTCCCTCACGGATGCCGAAGGCCGACGCCATGAGGTCCTGCGGGTCGAAGCGGCACAACACTTCCGCGGCCACGGCGAGCCCGGCCACGATGATGTCGGCGCGCGCCGGATTGAGCCCCGGGACGTAGGCGCGCTCGTCGCTGCTGAGGCGCTGCAGCCAGTCGAGCACGTGCTCGAGTTCGACCCGCGTGACGCGGGTGCCGTGGGGCGAGCGCACGCTGACCTGCTGCCGCGAGAGCACGATGCCCGCGAGGTTGGTGAACGTGCCGCCCGAGCCGATGACCTGGGCGCCGCGCCAGTCCTTCACGGGAACGGCGCGCTTGAGGCCGTCGCGCACGTGGTCGCGGAGCGCGCGCACGCGGCGTGGGCTCACCCGGGGGGAAAGGAACCGCTCGGTGAGCCGGACGGCGCCGAACTGGAGCGAGGCGACGCGTTCGATGAGGCCGTCCTTGGCGAGCACGAGCTCGAGCGAGCCCCCGCCGATGTCCATCACGACCGTGCGGCCGGCGCCCAGTTCGAAATGGGCGAGGGCGCTGCGGAAGCAGAGCAGCGCCTCTTCCTCGCCGCTCAGAATGCGCACCGCCCGCCCGGTCAGCGCCTGGACGCGGGAGGTGAAGTCGGCGCCGTTCGTGGCGTCGCGCACGGCACTGGTGGCCACGATCTCGATCCGCGCGGCACCCAGCTGCGCGGCCAGTGTGGACATGCGATGCACCGCTGTGACGGCCGCCTCGATCGATTCCGGCGACAGCGCGCCGGTGGCATCGAGGCCCTCGCCGAGCCGTGGCATGGCCTTCATTTCGTCCACCACGCGGATCTGACCGGTGGGGGACACGTCGGCGACGATCTGCCGGATGGAATTCGACCCGATGTCGATCGCGGCGATCCGGACGTCGGTCGAAGCGGTCGTGAGGGGTGCAGTCATGTCGCGTCGCGGGAAGAAGACGTCGGGGCATCGTCGTCGAACCGGTGACGAATCTGCTTGCCTTCCGCAAGATACACGGCGTCCTCGCCGATGTTGGTGGCGAGGTCGGCCACCCGCTCGAGATTCCGGCTCACCAGGAGCAGCTCGAGGGCGGGCGCGATGGCCTGCGGATTGCCGAGCATATCCGCCAGCAGCCCGCGGAAGATCCCTTCGTGCTGCGCGTCCACGTCGTCGTCGGCCTTGCCGACGGCACGGCCAAGGGCGCCGTCGCCGCGGATGAAGGCATCCAGCGCGTCGCTGAGCATGGCCCGCGCCCGTCGGGCCATATCCATGAGCGCCGGCACCTGCGGAATCTCACTGCGCTGGTCCACCAGTCGCACCACGCACTGCGCGATGTTGACGGCGTGGTCGCCCACGCGTTCGAGGTCACTGGACACCTTGATGGCGCCGATCAGGAAGCGCAGGTCACGGGCCATGGGCTGCTGCAGGGCCAGCATGGCGATGGCCTGGTTCTCCGCCTCGACTTCGAGCCGGTCGAGTTCCTCGTCCGCTTCGATGACGGCGATCGCCTTGTCGCGGTCGCGCTCGAGGAGCGCCTCGACGGCCAGCGCCACCAGCGATTCGGCGCGTTCGGACATGTCGAGCAGTCGCTGCTTGAGTGATCCGAGGTCGTCGTGAAAGTGTCGATAGCCTGGTGAGACCTCACGCATCAGCCGAACCTCCCCGTGATGAACGCTTCGGTGCGCGAATCGGATGGACGCGTGAACATCCGGTCGGTGGCGCCCTCCTCAACGAGGACCCCGTCGACGAGGAGGATGGTCCGGCGCGATACGCGGGCGGCCTGATGCAGATTGTGGGTCACGATGATGATGGTCAGTTCCTGCTGAAGGTCGTACAGGAGTTCTTCGATCCGTTGGGTGGCCTGTGGATCGAGGGCGCTGGTCGGTTCGTCCAGCAGGAGCACACTCGGCCGGTTGGCGAGCGCGCGCGCGATGCACAGACGCTGCTGCTGCCCCACGGACAGCGTCAGCGCATTGTCGTACAAGCGGTCTTTGACTTCATCCCACAGCGCGGCGCGGCGGAGCGCGTCTTCCACGGTGTCATCGAGCGCACGGCCGGACTGTCCCCTGTTCAGGCGCGGGCCATAGGCCACGTTGCCGACGATCGAGCGGGGAAAGGGGTTGGATCGCTGGAACACCATGCCGACTTGCTGGCGCAGGGTGCTGACGTCCATCGCGTCGTCATAGACGTTCTCGCCGTCGAGCAGCAGCCGTCCGGTACAGCGGGCGGTGGGCAGCGCGTCGTTGAGACGGTTGATCGAGCGCAGCAGGGTACTCTTGCCCGAGCCCGATGGGCCGATCAGCGCGGTCACCGAGCGCGGACGGATGGCCACGTCGATGTTGTGCAGGGCCGGCGTGGCGCCGAACCACGCCGACAAGCGCTCCACAATGACAGCGCCGGGCAGCGCGCGGATGTCGGTCGTCATCCGAAGCGCCCCGTGATGTAGGCTTCCGTGCGCGGGTCGGCCGGTGTGGTGAACAGCCGGCGCGTGGGGGCACACTCCACCACGCGTCCACCGAGCAGGAAGGCGGTGGTGTCGGAGATCCGCGCCGCCTGCTGCATGTTGTGCGTGACCATGATCATGGTCACGGTTTCGCGCAGATCGTACAGCAGTTCCTCGATGCGTTGCGTGCCCATCGGATCGAGCGAGGCGGTCGGCTCGTCGAGCAGCAAAACGTCGGGCTCCACCGCGAGCGCCCGCGCGATGCACAGGCGCTGCTGCTGACCGCCCGACAACACCATGGCGCTGCCGTACAGCCGGTCGACGACCTCGCGCCACAAGCCCGCGCGCTGCAGCGCCGCCTCGACGCGCGCCTCGACTTCGCTGCGTGGCATGGCGCGCCGGTGCGCCGTCACCCCGGCGGCGACGTTCTCGAACACCGACTGCGTGACGAACGGGGTGGGGCGCTGAAACACCATGCCCACCCGCCGTCGCAGCGCGACGGGGTCGGTGGTGGCCGCGTACACCGGGAGGGCGCCGATCGTGATGTGTCCCGTGACGAAGGCGTGCTCGTCGAGTTCGTGCAGCCGGTTGATACAGCGCAGCACGGTGCTCTTGCCGCAGCCGGACGGTCCTACAATCGCGAGCACGCGCCCGGCCGGCGCGTCGAGCGCGAGCTGCCGCAGGACACCGCGGGTGGCAAAGCCAGCGGAGAGATCCCGCACCTGTACGTGCGGCGCGCCTGCGATCTCAGTCATCGGTCCGTCCCACGCGTGGCGCGACTGCGGCGAGCAGGCGGGCGCGCGTGCTGATCACGGCGCGTGCCGCCACGCTGATCAGCGTGACGAGCACGAGCAACACGAGGGCGCTGGCCCACGCCTGGGCGCGCCAGTCGTCGTACGGACTTTGCGCGTAGGCATAAATCTGCAACGGCAGTGCCGCGATCGGCTGGGCCGGGTCGACGGACCAGAACGGATTGCCGAACGCGGTGAACAGGAGGGGCGCCGATTCGCCGGCCGCGCGCGCGAGGGCGATGAGGACCGCGGTTAGAATGCCGGGCATCGCGGTGCGCAACACCACGGTGAGCGAGGTGCGCCAGCGGGAAAATCCCAGCGCAAGTGCCGCCTCCGACAGCGCCACCGGTACCAGCCGGACCATTTCTTCCGTGGCCCGCGCCACGAGCGGCATGACGAGCACGCCCAGCGCGATGCCGCCGGCCCAGGCCGAGAAGTGCCCCGACGGTCGCACGATGAGTTCCCACGCGAAGATGCCCATCACGATGGAGGGCAGCCCACTCAACACGTCGGCGAGCAGGCGCACGACGCCGGCAAAGCGCGCGCGGCGGTGCTCGGCGAGATACAGCCCCGCGCCGATGCCGACGGGCACGGCGACGCTCATCGCGATGGCGACGAGGAGCAGCGACCCGACGATGGCGTTGGCCACCCCGCCGGCCCGTGCGCCGGGCGGGGCTGGCATCTTGGTGAAAAACGTCGGGGTGAGTTGTCCCACGCCGTTCACGAGCAGGTGCCCGAGGATCACGAGCAAGGGCACGACAGCCACGATGGCGGCGCCCCAGATGAGCATCGTCATGACGCCGCCGGCGCGCCGCCGCGCGGCCGCTCTGGCGGTGCTCACGACCACCATCCGCCGCCGGTGGCACCGTTGGTGGCACCGGCGGATGCGCTACCGGATGCGCCACCGCTGGCGACGCGTTGCACGAGCCAGCGGGCGAGCAGGTTGACGAGCAGGGTGACCACGAGCAGCAGTGCCGCCACCGCCATCAGCGCGGACACGTGGCCGTTGCTGGAAGCCTCGGCGAATTCGTTGGCGAGTAGCGCGGCCATACTGTAGGCCGGATCGAACAGGGAGGTGGGGATGGCGTGCCGGTTGCCGATCACCATGGCCACGGCGAGTGTCTCGCCGAGGGCCCGGCCCAGGCCGAGCATGAGACTCCCCACGAGCCCGGACTGTGCGGCCGGGAGCACAGCATCGCGCACCACTTCCCATGGGGTGGCCCCGAGCGCGAGGGCCGCTTCACGCTGCGCCTGCGGCACCGCCAGCAGGACGTCGCGGCTGACGCTCGCGATGTAGGGGAGGATCATGATCGCCAGCACGAGGCCGGCGGCGAGCAGGCTCGGCCCGTAGGCCGGACCACGGACGAACGGGAGTACGTCGCCCAGCGGCGTGAGCGCCGGCATCAGGGTGCGGCGCAGCAGCGGAATGAGGACGAACACGCCCCAGAGGCCGTAGACGACCGAGGGAATGGCGGCGAGCAAGTTGACGAGGAACGCGACCGGTTCGCGGAGGGCACGCGGTCCGATGTCGGACGCAAAGATGGCCACGCCGATGGCGAGTGGCGCGGCGACGAGGAGGGCGATGCCCGACGAGAGCAAGGTCCCGGCCACGGCCGGCAGCGCCCCGAACCGGGCCCGGGGCACGTCCCACGTGGTGCCGCCGATCAGTTCGCCGCCGTGCAAGAGCAGCGCCGGCCACGCGCTGCGCACGACCACGACCGTGAGCAGCACCAGCACCAGCGGAATCGCCGCGGCGCAGAGCGTCGTGACGGCACGGAACACGCGATCAGCGAGTGGTGTCGGCATGGCGGGGAGACGGGAAGTCGGGCGGCGGTGCGGCCATGCACAACATAGCCGATCCGTCGCGGCGACCGGTTACCGCGATCGGGCGCGGGTGGCGTCGAGCGCGGCGTCCAGGCGGTCCACGATCCGAGCGGCGGCCTCGGACGGAAGCGGGACATACCCCAGCGTGCTGGCGACCTCCGGATTCTCGATCAGGGCCCAGCGGATGAAGGCGGCCAGTTGCCGGCTCTTGTCGGGGCCGATGGCCGACGGGGCGATGAGCATCCACGTGAACGACGCGATGGGGTACGACTGTGCACCGGGCGCGTTGACCAGTGAGACGCGCAGGTCCGATTCGCGGCGGTCGGTGTCATCGCCGAGCAGCCGCGCCGCTTCGAGCACGCTGGTGGCGGCCGACGCGATCTCGAAGGGCATCGGCGAGATGAACCGTCCGGCGGCGTTCCGCACATGCACCACCGGCAGGCGGTTCTGCCGCGCGTACACGACTTCGAGGTAGCCGATCGCGCCCGGCATCTGCTTGACCTGTCCCGCCACGCCCTCATTGCCCTTGCCGCCGATGCCGACCGGCCATCGCACGTCCTTGCCCCGACCGGGCCCGGCTGCCCACGCCGTGCTGACGGCCGACAGGAAGTCGCTGAAGATGAACGACGTCCCGCTGCCATCGGCGCGATGCACCACGAGGATGTCGGTGGCCGGGAGCGTGAGCGACGGATTGAGCGCCGTGATGCGCGGGTGGGTCCACTGCGTGATGGCGCCGAGGAAGATGTCCGCGATGACGTCCGGACTGAGCTTCAGCGGCCGTGCCAGCCCCGGGAGGTTGTACGTGATGGCGACGGCGCCGATGACCGTGGGGATGTGCAACACCGGCATGCCGGCGCCGGCAAGTTCGTCATCGCTCATCGGGACATCGGTGGCACCGAAGTCGACGGTGCGGGCCACGACCTGGCGGATGCCGCCCCCCGACCCGATGGACTGATAGTTGATGCGCACGTTGGTGCGCGTGGCGTACTCGTTGAACCAGCGGGCGTACAGCGGATATGGAAACGTGGCGCCGGCGCCCGTGAGGTCCACGCGGGTGGTACTGGGCGCAGCGGTGGCAGCGGAGTCATTGCTCCTTGCCGCTTCTTTCGGCGCCGCGGTGCACGCCCCGAGGAAGAACAGCGGTGCCGTCAGCAAAGCAAAGCGCATCATCACAGATCCGTGGAGAGACCGACGAACTTGAACCGTCCGTCGCGCTCGATGATCGTGCCGAAGAGCACCCCCTCGACGGTTTGTTTTCCGGGTGCCTCAAGTCGCGCTTCGCAGGCGCTATGCAGCACGTTGGCGCCTTGCGTGTCCGGCGGCGTCGGACACCGGAGTCGGCTCACCGTCACGCGGCTGCCGCCGAACCGATTCACCAGCTGCGTTGCCCCTTTGTTCGACGACGCCAGCAACTGCCCCCAGAGGAGTTGCGGTGGCGCCTCGTACGGCGGCTTGGCCATCGGACTTTCCGGGTAATAGAGCCACGCGAACTCGTGACGATCCAT
Organism: Gemmatimonadota bacterium; assembly: GCA_031127095.1. Lineage (GTDB taxonomy): Bacteria > Gemmatimonadota > Gemmatimonadetes > Gemmatimonadales > Gemmatimonadaceae > Gemmatimonas. Next base: position 11,221 of record JARIEX010000038.1, on the reverse strand, counting down.
GATCATCGCATTGAGGTCGCTGGTGTCGTTCTTCGCAATGGCGGCCGCCCATCGCGTCACCAGCGCGTCACGCGATGGACTCGCATGCCGCAATGTGTCCGTTGGAGGCAGCGCCTCGCGGAAGCGCCGGAGCTGTTCCGCAACGGGGAGAATCGAATCGACGACGCCCCCCGCGGCGACCACCTCCGCGACATGGCTAGCCTGATCGTCAGCGGGCGCGGGTGCCGACTTGTCCGCGCAGGCTGCCGTGACGGCCAAGAGCAGGGCGCCAAGGTGCCGGCGCGACATGGAGAGTGGAGGCATGGTATCAAAATAGGAGAACGGCCGGTGCCCGAGGGGCACCGGCCGTTCGGACTTCGTGGAAGCTAGCGCGTCGGTGCGCGAGCCGCCGCAGTGACCGCCAGGGTTAGTTGCGCGCGTAGTTGGTCCAGTTCGCCCACCACTTGGCGCCACCCGGCGCCGCCGCGCCGCGGTACGCGGTCGGCGTGATGAACGTGCCGACACGGGCCGCAATGCGCGGATCGGCGGCGAAGCTGTTCAACCCACCCGTGGCGATCGGCGAGCCAGCCGCGGGCGACCAATCAAAATTGGCGGCGGTGGTGGTGCCGGACGCCGTGGGCAAGCTCGTGAAGAGGCTCGCGGCGGTCACCGTCCCAGCGCCGACCACGATGTTGGAGTTGCGCGCGGCGAAGGCCGATTCCTGGCCGAAGTTGCTGCCCGTGGCGTCGAAGTTGGCGCCGCTCGCCAGCACACCGTTCTCGGCGAAGTACAGGTTCCGCACGATCAGCGAGTCCACCTGGAAACGGTTGTTCGAGGTCGAGTCGCGGAGCGAGATCGCCGCACGCGGCCAGCGCGCGAGCACGCCGTTGAGGTAGTAGCCACCCGTGCCGCGACGGAACACCGCACCAACGCCACCCGAGCCCGGCACCGTCACACCCGTCGGCGTGCCGATGAGCGTGAAGTTGGCGAACACGTTCATGTTGTAGAGCCCTTCGTCGCGGCCCGCGCTCTGCGCGTTGGCACCGCTCGGCGCGACGCAACCACCGCCGTTGCAGCCGTCGATCTCAAAGCCCTGCGGATCGGTGGACACCGCGCCGGCACCGGCGCGCGGGGTGGCATAGAAGCTCTGCAAGCCGATCATGAACTGATTGAGGCCGCGATAGCCTTCCGAGCCGTCGAAGTGGTCGTCGCCCGCCTCGTACGACACGAGGTACTTGCCGTTCACTGAACCACCGAACCACTCGAAGTTGTCATCCAGACCGTTGAGCGCCTGCACGTACTCCACCGTGGTGCCGCTGCCGACGGCGGCGAAGGTGAACGAGTTGAGCTCGGCGTCGGTGAGCGTGGCGTAGCCGGCGAACTCCACACGCACGTAGCGCAGGGTGCCGCTGTTGTCGGTATCCACGGTGCCGCCGGTGTAGATCGTGCCGGCCTGATTGGCGCCGACGACCGAGCCGTTCGAGCCCTCGACGATGATGTTCCCGGTGCGATTCGCGCGACCATTGCCCACGATGATCAGGCCGCCCCAGTCACCCGGCGACCGATTGCCCGCGCTGCGCTGCGACGTGAAGACGACTGGCGCTGCTTCCGTGCCGTTGGCCACGATCCGCGCGCCACGAAGGACGAACAGGGCCGAGCCAAGCGCCGTGGTGTCGCCGACGATCTTGGTGCCAGCGTTGATCGTGAGCGTTGCCCCGCTGTTCACATAGACGAACCCGCGCAGGACGTAGTTCGTGTCGGGCGTGAGCGTGCGATTGGCTGCAATGGAGCCGCTCAGCGTGACGGTCGGATTGGCCGTCAGCGCGTACGTGACGGTCGCGGTCGCGGTGGCGCTGGACGTCACGGTGGCCGGCGATCCGGTCACGGCGGCGTTGTAGCGCACATTGTTGGCGATCACCTGGGCCGCGGCGACGGTATACGTGCCGGGGGCCACGCTGTACGTGGCCGAGGTCGTCGGCGATTGCGTGTACGAGCTCGGGCCGGTCACGGTGACGGAGGCGTTGACGCCCGCGGGCAATCCCGAGACGGTGACGGTGAGCGTGCCGTTCGCGGGGGTCACGGGCCCGGCTGGATCATCACTTCCGGCGCACGCGGCGAGTGCGAGCAGACTGAAGGATGCAGCGGCGAAGGTGCGGAAGCGCGAGAGGGTCGTCATCATGGTGAAGTCTCTGTGGTTCTTGGGGAAGCAAGAAGCGAGGCGCTGTGATCCGCCTTTGTTGAACAACGCAGCGTTCTGTGGCGAAACGGTGATGGCCCGGTCACGGTTGTGTCACCGTGCCGGGCCATCGCTTGATTATCGTCTTTTCATGCTGGGCGGCCGCGCGGGCGCCGGCGACCCTATTGGCGCCACGACAGTCCGACTGAGAACGTCCGGCCCGCGTTATACCCTTCGCGTTCGAGCTCGCCCTGCATGAAGCGGTACCGCGCGTCCAGCAGATTGCGCGCGTCGACGCGTGCGGAGAGGCTGCCCATGACCGGGAAGCGCAGCGACAGGTCGACCATCTGACGCGGCTTCTCGACGATGTTCGGCAACGGCACCACACCCGCCGCCTGAATGCGCTCGCCCACCACGTTGTACAGGATGGTGGCATTGGTGCTGCCGGAGAGCGACGAGTAGGTCATGCCGGCGTTCACCACGTACGGCGCCTGGCCGACGAGCCGGCGCGTGCGGTCGGTCACGGTGAGCCCACCAATGGTGTCGAGGTCAACCGACGAACTCATCAGCGTGACATTGCTGAAGCCCGTGAGCGATTCCGCCCAGCCACCGAGGAACCCAAGCTGCTTGCGGAGCTCGAGCTCGACACCGGCATTGACGGCACTCAGTGCATTCTGGAAGCGCGCCTGATAGGCACCGGAGGTCGCCTGTTCGACGCGCTCAATCGGGCTGTCGAAGCGCTTGGCAAAGACGCCGATGCTGAGCACTTCGCCCGGGTTCGGAAACGCTTCGTAGCGCAGATCCACGTTGTCGATGAGCGAGCGACGGAGCTGGTCGTTGCCGGTGACACTCACGCCGCCGAGTACATCGCGGAACGTGACCGGTGCCAGTTCGCGATACTCGGGACGTGCCAGCGTTCGCGTGATGCCGAAGCGCAGGTTCTGCGTCTCCGTCAGCTTGGTGTTGACGAGCAGTGACGGCAGGACATCGGTGTTGTTGAGATTCGCCGAGGAGGTAAACCCACCCTGCGTGGACGCGTTCACGGTGATGTCGGCCGACTCCACACGGGCGCCGGCGATCACGCGGACGCGGCTCCCGAGGCCCCAGTCGGCCATGGCGTACCCGGCGACGGTGCGGTCTTCCGCCGAGTATGAACCGGCTTGACCGACCGGCTGCACGTTGATCAGGCTGCAGTTCGCACAGGCTTGATCGGCACCGAAGATCACGCTGGGCGTTTGGCTGCGTACGTTGTCGGCCGCACGGCTGAGGAACGCATAGATCGGTGCATCGGCGCGTCGATCGGTGGACCGCGCGTACGCACCAATTTTGAGGGTGTTCTGGTTGGCGACCTCACCGAGGGTGATGGTGTGATCGATCTGCGCCGTATTGTTCGTTTCGGCGAGGTCAAAATACAGGCGACGCGCGCCGTCGAGCGAACTGAGGAGCGTGTACTGGCCCGTGTTGTTGCGGGCGTAGACGACGTCAGAGCGATCCGGCTCACGGCGACCGGTGTTGGCGTAGGTGGCGGCCCACGAGGTCTTGTTCCGTTCGCCCAGCTGATGCTCACCGGCACCGGTCACGGTGGCCACACCGCGCTCAACGTAGCGCAGGGTGGTGCGGGCGATGCTGTCCCCCAGGTTTTCATCGAAGCCGCGATCCGTGCGGGCTTCGTTGTCGGCGCTGCGGGTCATGGTGGAGTTGAGCGAGACACGCGAGCTCTTGCCGAGGAGCGTGGAGAAGTTGGCGATCCCCCCCCACTGCGCGCTGCTGCGGCCGGTGCTTCCGCTCACTGACGTCAGTGGCACCACGGTGTTGTTGGCCCCCTGATTGCCGACCGCGAACTGCTCGTCGGCCCGCACTTCCTCCGAGTAGCCGTAGCTACCGCTCAGCACATAGCCGATGCGCTTCCCGAGGATCGAGTTGCCCCCCGTCGACGCACCGAAGGAGCCGTTGGGGCCACCTGCGCGGGGCGACGGGCTCCAGACGTTGCGCTGCTGGAGCACCATTTGGTTGAACTGACCCTGGGAGACGTTGCCGAGAAAGTTGGCCTGCGCAATCGCGTTGGGAATACGACGGTTGCCGTTGGCCAAACCGAGCAGTTCACCACCAGCCCGCGGGGCAAACGGCAGCGTCTGCCCGAGCACGCGGCTGTTGGCGCCGAAGCTCGAGGAATAGTTGATCTGACGCGACGCCGGGAATTCTTTCGTACGGATGTTGACGTTGGCACCGGCGAAGTCGCCGGGCTGGTCGGGCGTGAACGTCTTGGTGGTGGTGACATCCTGCAGCAGGTTGGCCGGGAAGAGGTCGAGCGGGACGACCTTCCGTTCGGGCTCCGGACTCGGGATGCGCGCGCCGTTCAGCGAGGCGGTGGTATATCGCTCGCTGAGGCCGCGCACCTGCAGATATTTGCCGTCCTGCACCGTGACGCCGCTGACGCGCTGGGCCGCCTGGGCGGCATCGCCGTCCGGGCTGCGCGCGATCTGTTCGGCGGTGATGGAGTTCACCGCGTTGGTGGCGGTCCGCTGCAGATTCAAGGCATCGTTGACGGTGCCTTTTTCCTTGTTGGCCGTCACGCTGATCGCCGCGAGCTGCACGTCGGCGGAGGTGAGCGTGATATCGAGTTCGATGGCGCCGTTGGCCGGGATGACCACGCCGGTGACCGATTTCGGTCCGTAGCCAATGCGACGGACTTGGAGGGTCGTGGTGCCGGCGGGCACGCGGGTGATGGTATACCGACCATCGACACCAGACTGGGCGCCAATCGTGGTGCCCACGATCTGCACGCCGGCCGCCGCGATCCCTTGGCCGGACTTGGCGTCAATGATCCGGCCGGTGATCCGGCCGACGGGCGCATCCGCCGCTTGGGCTGAGAGAAGAGAAGCGGGGACGACGGCAACCGACATCGCCAGCATCAGATGACGCGCGAAACGGGAAAGCACGTGTGCGTAGGTCCGCATGAATGATCAGGTCAGCTAATGTTGAGACGTCCGGCGCGTCCCGTTGAACGACCGGGGGCCACGATGCGAGACCGCACGGGTTTCGCACCGTGGAACCTTCGTGACGCAGGTTTCGGTCTCCGCACGGTTGTGCAACGATCGTGTCACGGAGCGCCGGGCCGGCGCTGAGACAGGAGGGGGCTGGTGCGAGCCCGAGCGCTGTGATATTCTCGCCCGCATCATGCCTGCATCCGATCCGCTGCTCGAACGGCGCCGCGTCGCCTCGCCCCCGCCTACTGATCCGCAGACCCGCGCCGAGGCGCTGTCGGTCGCGGCGCGTGCTCTGCGCGCTGCCGAACACGTGTGTGTGTTCAGCGGTGCGGGGATCTCCGCCGAGAGCGGCATCCCGACCTTCCGGGATGCCCAGACCGGGCTCTGGGCTCAGTTCACGCCACAGGAGCTGGCCACCCCCGAGGCGTTCGCGGCGCACCCCACGCGGGTGTGGCAGTGGTACGCGGCGCGCCGGGCGATGGTCCGGTCGGCCCAGCCCAATCCCGGGCATCAGGCACTGGTCACGCTGGCGTCGCGGGTGGCGCACTGCACGCTGGTGACCCAGAACGTGGACGACCTCCACGAACGGGCGGGTTCCCGCGACATCATCGGGTTGCACGGATCGCTGATGCACGCGCGCTGCAGTGCCGGGTGCCCCGGGACGATGATCCCCACCGAGGCGATGGCGCTGGAGCCGCCACCGTGCCCATCGTGCGGGGCGCTGATGCGTCCGGATGTGGTGTGGTTTGGTGAGCCGATGCCGATGCCCGCGTTCGAGGCGGCGCGCAGTGCGGCCGTGGCCTGCGATGTGTTCCTGTCGATCGGCACGTCGAACGTGGTGGAGCCGGCGGCGTCGTTACCCTGGATTTCGGCCACACACGGCGCCACCGTGATCGTGGTGAATCCCACGATGGCGGGGCAGCGTCGCGGGCCCTCCATCCTGCCGATCGAGGGACCTGCCGGGGTGATGCTGCCGCGGCTGATCGCCGAGGCGTTCGCGGGCCGACGTGCACGGCGGCACGACAGCGGGAGTTCGGCTACACCGCGCGGCGCGGGTCCTCAGGACCCGGCAGCGGACGCCGACGAGCCGACCCCGCCAGCCGCCTAGGCCGCCGAGTCGGGCGCCGCCGAGTCGGGCGCCGCCGAGTCGGGCGCCGCCGCGCCGGCGGGGTGCTCCGGACCGGGAATCCACGTGGAAATCGTGGTGCCCACGCCGGCGACCGATTCCGCAGTGACCGTGCCCCCGTGGGCTTCCGCCAAGTGACGGACAATGGATAGGCCGAGCCCCGTCCCGCCGACTTCGCGGGCGCGCCCCGGATCTGCGCGGTAGAACCGCTCGAAGATGCGGGGGAGGTGGTCGACCCCGATTCCAGAGCCGGTATCGCGCACACCAATGCGCATGCCGTCGTTCTCGGCCACGGCGAACAGGACGACGGCGCCGCTGGTGGTGTGGCGCAGGGCGTTCTCCGAGAGATTGCTGAGAATCTGGCGGACCGCGGTGGGATCCATATAGAGCGGCGGGTCGCCCGGCGTGAGCTCCGTACGCAGCTCGACGCCCTTGGCGGCGGCCGCGGCCTGGAGCGGTGCCAGCACTTCGGTGGCGATGGCCGCGAAGTCGAGCTCCACCGGATTGGGGATCCAGCCACCCGATTCGATGCGGGACAGGTCGAGCAGGTCGTCGACGATGCGTTGCATGCGGCGCACGTTGGACTCGGCCATCCCCAGAAACTGACGGCGGAGCGCGGGCGGCAGATCCTCGTCCTGCAGCGTCTCGACGAAGCCGCCGATGACGGTGAGCGGCGTCCGGAGTTCGTGTGATACGTTGGCCACGAAATCACGGCGCACGGCCTCGAGGCGCCGGATCGGGGTGAGGTCATACAGGGCCAAAACCGCACCGCCACCGGGGAGCGGGCGGGCCGTCAGCGACAGCGTCCGGTCATCCACGCGCACTTCGTCGGGTGTGGCATCGCTCCCCGAGAGGACGGCGGCGAGGGCTTCGCGCAGGCTACGATCGCGGGGGAGAAAGTCGGCCGGAAAGGGGACCGGTTCGCGCAGGCGCAGCAGCCGCCGCGCTGTGGCGTTGATGCGGACCACGCGCTGCCGCGCATCGACCGCGATCACCCCTTCATTCAGCGACTCGGTCAGCGCCACCAGTAGCGCCTCTTCCCCCTGCAGGGCCTGCAAGCGGGCCTCGAGCTGCTCGGCGAGCCGACGCAGCGCTTCGGCCAGGTCGGCCACCTCACCACCGGCAATCGCGCGGGAGGGGCGCTGGGTGAGGTCGCCGGCGGCGAGCCCACGCGCCACGTCGCGCAGCTGCTCGATGGGGCGCGCCACGGGGGCCGCGAGTACCTGCGCCAGTGCCACGCCCACGAGCAGCGCGGCCAGCCCGGCGATCACGATGTCGCGGCGTACCTTGGCAAGAAACTCATCGGACGCGATGGCGGTGGCCGCGGGTTCTTCGGCGCGCACGCGTTCGGTGACGCGGCGTTCGACCGCGAACAGCACGATGCCGACCAGCAGCGTGGCGACGACAAAGCTGTTGACGACCAGCCGTTGCGCGAGTCTCACCGGGCGGGTGCGCCGGTGCTCAGCTGCCGCGCGGCGGAGCCGCCCGGAAGCGGTACCCGAACCCGCGCACGGTTTCGATCAGATCACCGGCGGCGCCCAGCTTGGTGCGCAGCCGCTGGACGTGCATGTCCACGGTGCGCGTCTGAATGTCGGGCGCGGCATCCCACACCGTCTCGAGAAGCAGGCCGCGCCCCTGGACGCGTCCGCGGCGCTCGATCAGCGTGAGCAGCAGCTTGAACTCCGTGGGGGTGAGTTCCACCAGCTGCCCATCAACGCGCACGGTCATGGCGGCCTTGTCCACCTGCAGCGGACCGATGACGAGCGTGCCGGCATTGGCCGGTGTCGTGTTGCCGGTGCGGCGCAGAATGGCGCCGACGCGCAACACCAGCTCGGCCGGGCTGAAGGGCTTGGTGAGGTAGTCGTCGGCGCCCAGCGAGAGCCCACGGATCCGGTCGGGCTCCTCGCGGCGGGCCGTGAGCATCAGCACCGCGATGTTCCGCGTGCTTTCGTCCGCGCGCAGCTGTTCGAGCACGTCGAAGCCGGAGAGGCCGGGGAGCATGAGGTCCAACACGATCAGTGCCGGGTGATCCCGGCGCGCGTGGGCGAGGGCGTCCTGGCCGTTGGCTGCCATCGCCACGTTGTAGCCGAGTTTGGCCAGATGGTACGTGACGAGCGCCACGATTTCCGGCTCGTCATCGACGACGAGAATGCGTTCAGTGGGCGGCGCAGTGTGCATCGAGGCTCAGGCCGGTTCGGCCGGTACGGGAACGGTCAGGGGTGTTCGGGCGGCGGTGCGCGCAGTGAGCCGCCGCTGGATCTTGGCGACGATCATTTCGATGGCGACCGTGTTGCTGCCGCCACGCGGAACGATGACGTCCGCGTAGCGTTTGCTGGGTTCAACGAACTGCAGATGCATCGGCTGCACGGAACTGAGGTACTGGTCGAGCACCGACTCGAGCGTCCGCCCACGGACGGCGGTGTCACGCCGGATGCGCCGGATGAGACGGATGTCTGCATCCGCATCCACGAACACTTTCACATCACAGAGCGCCCGCACGTTGGCGTCGGCGAGCAGCAGAATGCCGTCCACCACGATGACGTCCGCCGGCGCGATGCGTCGCGTCCGCGGACTGCGTGAATGGGTCGCGAATTCGTAGACGGGCATGTCCACCGGTTCGCCGCGCGCGAGCGCGTCGAGGTGCCGGGTGAGCAAGTCCACGTCGAAGGCATCGGGATGGTCCCAGTTCACGTGATGCAACTGCGTGAGCGTGAGGTGACGGAAATCGCGGTAGTACGCATCCATTTCCAGGAAGGCGACGGAGGCATCGGGGAGCGCTTCCGCCACTTTGCGTGCAACCGTGGACTTTCCTGAGCCGGTACCACCCGCGATGCCGATGATCAGCGGTTTCATGCGCGGGTGTTCCGGTGTGTACACGACACGATGACCAAGCTGCCCCCTTGTCATGTCCGGACCGCCACGACGGTGTAACGGATGCGTATCGGCGGCCGGAACCGATGGGGGCAAGTTCGCGGGGGCCGAGGGGAGGGGCAAGCGGCGCCGCGGGCAATCGCGGCCCCTCCAAGCAGGCGACGACGGCGGCTAGATTTCCCAAATGGGACGTTTGCCTTCGCTGTTGTCTGCGGCCGTGCTGGCAGTTGCCGCCGCCGCTCCCCTCCCGGCGCAGTCCGGGCGGTTCGATCTCGTCATCGCGGCCACCACCGACGTGCACGGGCGTCTGCGTAGCTGGGACTACTACGCCGGTGCGCCCGACCCCGCGCGCACGCTGGCCGGCGCGGCCACGATCGTGGACTCGGTGCGCGCGGCCAATCCGGGGCGCGTGCTGCTGGTGGAGGGTGGCGACATCCTGCAGGGGAATCCGCTGCTCTTTGTGGCAGCGAAGGTGGCGCCGCCGCCGGTGCACCCCGTGATCGCGTCCATGAACGTGATGCAGTACGACGCGGCCGTGCTGGGGAATCATGAATTCAACTACGGCGTGCCGGCGCTGCAGGCCGCGATCGCCAAGGCGGCCTTCCCGTTTGTCGCCGCGAACGTGCGCGATGCCCGCGGTCGGTCGTTCGTGGCCCCGTACACCCTGATCGACCGGCGCGGTGTGCGCATCGCGATCATCGGTGGCACAACGCCGGGATCGATGCTCTGGGATCGCGATCATCTGCAGGCGGCCGGCCTGACGGTCACCGACATCGTGGCGTCGGTGCGTACCGCCGTGGCCGACGTGCGCCGTCGCAAGGCGGATGTGATCGTGGTGCTGCTGCACTCCGGATTGAATGACGCCGCCAGTTACGACACCGTGGCCACGGGTCTGCCCTCGGAAAACGTGGCGGCTCGCGTGCCGGCGGAGATCGACGGGATCGATCTGGTGGTGTTCGGGCACTCGCACCGGGAGCTGGTGGATTCCACGATCAACGGCGCGCTGGTGGTGCAGCCGCGGAATTGGGCGGCCTCGGTGGCGCTGGCCACGCTCACGCTCGAAAAGTCGAAGGGGGCGTGGCGGGTGGCCTCGCACCGTGGACAGTCGGTGCGGGTGGCCGGACACGCGGAATCCCCTGCGGTGCTGGCGGCGTCGGCCGTGACGCACCGGGCCACGCTGGCGTGGGTGAACACCCCCGTGGGGCGCACGGCGGTGGCGTGGCGCGCCGACAGCGCCCGCGTGGTGGACGCGCCCGTGACGGATCTGGTGAATGACGTGATGCGGCGTGCGTCGGGGGCGGAGCTGTCGGCCACGGCCGCCTTCTCCCTCGATGCGTCGCTGGACTCCGGTGCGGTCACGCAGGCGGCGCTGTCGCGGCTGTACCCGTACGAGAACACGCTGCGCGCCGTGCGGATCACCGGGGCGCAGCTGCGCGCGTTTCTGGAACAGTCGTCCCGGTACTACCGGACGCTCACCCCCGAGGGCACGGCACCAACCGGCGGGTTGGTGGACCAGAAGGTGCCGGGGTACAACTTCGATGTGGTGTCCGGCGTGGACTACGTGATCGACCTCCGCCAGCCGCCGGGGTCGCGGATCACGACCCTGACGCGCCGCGGGCGCGCGGTGCAGCCCACGGACACGTTCACGATGGCGCTGAACAACTACAGGCAGGGTGGCGGTGGTGGCTTCGCCATGCTGGCGCAGGCACCGGTGGTGTTTCAGAAGGACGTGGATATCCGCCAGCTGGTGATCGATGACGTGCGCGCGGCGGGGACGCTTGATCCGGCGCGCTATGCGGCGGTGAACTGGCGTCTGGAGCCGGCGGCGGCCCGCGCGATCGCGTACACCGAACAGCACGGCGGCCGCGCAGCCGAGGCGGCGGGGCACGCACCGGTTGCGGCGACGCCAGCAGCCGTGACGCCAGCGGCGGTGGCGCGGGCTCCCGCGGGGCGTACGGTTCGTGTGATCGCGATGAGTGATTTCCACGCCGCGCTCACCACGAAGCCCGACGATCGCGGTCGGCTGCAGGGGGGCGCGGTGGCGCTGTCGGCCGCCATCGCCAAGGCGCGGGCCGAGTGCAC
>JARIEX010000037.1 GCA_031127095.1 Gemmatimonadota bacterium | reverse complement strand
GCTCGCGGGGCACGGCTCCCTGACTCACACGCGGAAGGTGTCCGGGCGCCAGGTCGTAATCTTGCTCTTGATCTCCTTCCCCTTGAGCGCGGGGTTCTTGATCACCATCTCGACCAACCCGGCGAGTTCGGCGTCGCTCGCGAAGCGCAGCGCGATGTAGTGCCGGGGCGACAAGGCGGCCTGCGCCCGCGCGGCGAGATCGGCCGGCAGCAGGCGCGCGTAGCGCAGCTGCTCTTCGAGGCGGATGAGGCGGTCCTGCGCGCGCAGCGGCGACAGTCGCGCGACCGACACCGCCCCGAACAGCGCCAGCGCGCCAACCAGCATGTAGACCGTGTCGGCGCCGGGGGTGCTGATCAGCCGCTTCACGCTCCAGATCACGAAGATCAGGGCCAGTGGGCTCGTGAACAGGTGATACAACGCGGTGTACTGCGCGTGATTGGCGAAGCTTTGCGGCTTATCGGCCATGGTGATGGAGTCCGTGAGAAAGTCGTGGAGTGAAGACGTTCAGGAGCGCCGCGTGTCGATCAGCGCCGTGGCCGTGGCCAGACGTTCGTCCCACGGGCCCTGCACAACGGTAACCGTCGCACCGAAGCGCGCCAACGTGTCGCCAAAGAGCGACTGGACCTCGTGGCGCTGTGCCTCGCGGTCGCGGACACCGTCGGCGATCCAGGGGACGTCGATGTCCAGCAGCAGATAGTGCGCGGCGCGGCGTGCGATGGCGGCCTCCTCGATGAACGCGGGGCAGCGACCGAAGTAGTGATGGCAATACACGACCGTGCTCACGAGGTCGGTGTCCTGCAGTAACAGCGTGTCGCCGCACGCGACGGCCGCGGCGATATGCGTGTCCTCGAGCGCCATCTGCCCCTTGGCGATGGGCCCGTGATCGCGGAAGTCGAGGGGTGCTCCCTTGGCGGCCGCGTAGTCGCGGACGAACTCGGGGACGCATGCCACGCCGTAGTGCGCCGCGAGCTGCGCGCCGAGCGTGGTCTTGCCCACCGACTCGGAGCCGGTGAGGACGATGCGGGTGAGTGTGGTCATGCCGTCGCGAGGCGCGTCCGTGCCGCCGATCGATGCCATTGTACGGAGCCGATGATGGCGAGGACCAGAAACACAGCGTAGAGGATGGCCGTGAGTGGCAGCTGCCGGTTGAGGAACATCCCGATGTACACCACGTCAACGGCAATCCAGAGCCACCAGTGCTCCAGGAGTTTGCGCGTCATCATGTACTGCGCCACGAGGCTGACCGACACGAGCGCTGCGTCGAGCCACGGCAGCGCGGCGCCGGGGAGCTGCCGCGTAATCGTGGCCAGCGCGACCCACGCCGCCAGCGCGATCGCCGCGAGGAACACCGCCGTCCGCGGCGGCGTGCGCGTGACCACGACCGCCGCATGTCGCGTGCTGCCCCGCCGCCAGTGCCACCAGCCGTACAGCGACAACACCAGATACGTTACCTGCAGCCCCGTGTCCGAATAGAGACCGGTGCGGGCGAACACCACGATGTAAAAGCCGGCGTTGAGCACGCCGAGCGGCCAGCTCCAGATGTTCTCACGCGTGACGAGCCACACGTTGAGCACGCCCGTGATGAAGCCGAAGAGCTCCGCGCAGGAGCTCCCGTGCGCGACGAGCCAGGCGCAGGGGTCGGACAGGAGGTGCAGCTCCGTACTGGTCATGAACGCCAAAGCTAATTAGGGTTCACCGCACATGACCGGGGTGCCGGCGCCGCCAGTGCGCGTTGGCTGAGAGAGTCCCGTAGAACCTGATCCGGCTCGTACCGGCGTAGGGAGTCCAATCGATGTATCCGCACGCAATCGCGCGCCCATGGCGCACGCGGCGACTTTGTGTCGCCACCCTTCTGACGGTGACCGCGGCCACGCTCGGCGCACAGTCCCGTCCCGACAGCGCGAAAACGGCCACCAAGGCCGACTCCGTTCGCAACATCGAAGGCGTGTTGGTCCGCGCCATCCGTGCCAACGAGCAAGCACCGATCTCGCAGACCACCATCGGTCGCGCCGCCATCACGCAGCGGCACTTCGGGCAGGACGTGCCCATGCTGCTCATGAACGCGGCGCCCTCGATGACGTCGCACACGGAAACCGGCACGAACTGGGGCTACAGCTATCTGCGACTGCGTGGCATCGACCAGACGCGCATCAACATCACGCTCGACGGTGTGCCGCTGAACGACATGGAGGATCAGGTGCTGTACTTCGCCAATCTGGCCGATCTGATGTCGAACGTGCAGTCGGTGCAGGTGCAGCGCGGTGTGGGCACGAGCACCGCCGGCACGGCGTCGTTCGCCGGCAGTGTGAACTTCGAAACCATGCCGGTGGCGCGCGCCGATGCCGGCGGCGACGTGCAGGTGCAGATGGGATCCTTCGGCGCTCAGCGCGTGAGCGCGTCGTTCAACTCGGGGCTCACCGCTAGCAAATTCGCGGTGTACGGCCGCGCCAGTGCGCTGCGCACCAACGGCTACCGCGATCACAGCGGCGTGATGGGCCGCTCGGCCTTCGTGGGCGCCGGGTGGTTCGGCGCGCGCGATGTGGTGAAGCTGACCACGCTGGTGGGACTGCTGGCCGATACGCTGTCGTATACCGGCGCCACGCTCGACGAGCTGCGGGCGAATCGTCGTTTCAATCCGTTGCAGCCCGATGAGCGCGACAAGTTCGGCCAGCAGATGGTGTCGCTGGCGTACACACGCGCGCTACAGAACGGCGGGTCGGCAAGCACCACCGTGTACCGCAACTCGGCCAGCGGCAACTACGACTACTTCGATTTGTCCGATCGCTATCGGTTCAACCTGGCGCACACGTGGTACGGCGTGACGAGCGCGTACAACGTGGAGCGCGGCGCATTGCGCGTGAACACGGGCATCAACGCGAACACGTATCAGCGCGCGCACCGCGGCTACTTCCAGCCGTCCACCACGCTGTACGACAACACCGGCCACAAGCAGGACGCCAGCGCCTTCGCCAAGCTGTCGCTCGACGCCGGAAAAGCCCGCTGGTTTGCCGACCTGCAGGGGCGCTACGCCAAGTTCCGCTACGCGCCCGATGTGAACGCGGGCATCGACGAGCGCAGCATCGATTGGATGTTCTTCAACCCGAAGGCCGGCGTCACGTACCAGCTGGCTACCGGTGTCGCGACGTACGCGTCGTACGGCGTCACGAGCCGCGAGCCGGCCCGCAACGATCTCTTCGCCGGCGATGATGACTTGAACAGCGGCAACGTGGCTGACTACGGCGACTTCACGCGCGTGAAGCCGGAGTCGGTGCGCGACGCCGAGGTGGGACTCACGTGGTCGCGGGCCACGATGGAGCTGTCGGCGAATCTGTACAGCATGGATTTCCGCAACGACATCGCGCGTATCGGCGCGCCCACCGCGTCGGGGGCGATCCTGCGACGGAACGTGGGCAACAGCTATCGTCGTGGCATCGAAGTCGATGCGGCCTATCGCGGGATCTCGCGCGTGGTGCTGGCCGGCAACGCCACGTGGAGTCAGAACCGTATTGCGCAGTTCACCGATTCGTCGCGCGGCGCTCCTGTGGTACGGCGCAACGTGACGCCACTGCTCACGCCGGCGTTCATCTCATCGCATCGCATCGAAGTGTCGCCGACGAACCGCTTCATGCTGAGCGTAGAGGGTCGATATCAGTCGGCGGCGTATCTCGATAACACCAGCAGTGCCGATCGTGTGCTGCCCGATTACTACACGCTCGATGCCTCGGCGCGGGCTACGGTCGGCCGCTATGCGCTCACGGTGCGTGGGGCGAATCTGGGTGATACGCAGAAGTTCGCGAGCGGCGCGGTGTCGGGGTCGGTGCGTTACTTCGTACTACCGGCGCGGGCGGTGTTTGCGACGTTGAGCGCGGAGTTCTGAGCGTGGTGAGTGTCTCCGGCGGACTTCGCTTGAACGGATAGGCCTTTGGTTCACGCGAAGTGCGCGGAGAGCGCGAAGGGCGCGAAGAAAAGCAAAAGAAACGATTTGTTGTTGCTGTTCTTCGCGTCTCTTCGCGATCTTCGCGCCCTTCACGTTAACCAAAGAGCTTTCGAGCGCCAGCACCACACCAGCCGTTACCGCACCCCATAGCTGTCGAGCCGAGTCCGCTCGACCACGTTAGCGAAGAATGACCTCGATGCGTCGGTTGCTCATACGACCTTCGCTGGTGCGATTACTGGTTGCCGGTCGACGTCCACCTTCGCCGCGTATCGAAAGGCGTTCCAAGGCGATCCCCTGCATCGAGACGAAGTCGCGCGCCGCTTCTGCACGCCGCACCGACAGGCCGATGCCCGAATCGATCGAGCCGAGATTGTCGAGGTGGCCGACAAACTCCGCCGACACGTTCGGATACATGACGAGGTAGGCGGTCACCTTGTCCAGCTGCGCGCGACCGGCCGGCGTCAGTCGCGCCGTGGCGCCCTCGAAGGTAACGTCACTGGGTACGAAGCCAGTGAGTCGCGGGCAGCCGCGTGGCACCGCGGTGCCTGCCGCCTTCGGACACTTGTCGACCGCATCCTCGACGCCATCGTTGTCGCCGTCCGGGCAGCCGCCCAGGGCCTGCGAACCAGCCGTGGTCGGGCAACGATCGTTGGCATCGAGCACGCCATCCTGATCACGATCGAGGACGGGAGCGGCAGGGGGAGGAGGAGGAGGAGGAGCGCAGCCGCGGTTGGCGGCCACTCCCGCCTCCTTTGGACAGGCGTCATCTTCGTCGAGCACGCCGTCACGGTCTGCGTCGGGCACACAACCCTGATACTTGGCGAGTCCTATGACCGTCGGGCACTTATCGTCCTTGTCGCGCAGCCCATCACCATCCTGATCGGCGTACACGCGGCGCCCGGCCAGCCGCACCTTGATCCCGGCCTGCACGCTCTGTGCACGAATCCCCAGCGGAGCCACACTACCCGTGGGACTCAGATCGGACAGCCCCCTGACGTAGCGGCCGTACAGTACGACGCGACTGTGCGGAAACAGCTCCACGCCACCAGAGCCCGCAAACGTTACGGCCGAGAGCGAATCGGTGGTCCAATAGTTGGGCGTGTCTCCCACGCGGAGCGCGTAATCGACCTGCCCGCCAAGCGTCAATGCGGCGAAGCGGCCAATATGTACTTTCAGCACGAGGGGCGCTGTAATGAAACCGACGGTGGCATTGTCGAGGAACGGACGCACCCTCGGTTTCCCGGCAGCGTCGGCCGTAATGCTCGAGTTGAAGGCGCGGTACTGAAGCTGCGGCTCCAACGAGAGACCAAACCCGAGCGGCAGATTGTACCATGCGCCAGCGGACCAGCCCATCGTTTGGTCATACGTCGAGGCGCCATTCGTCAGGAGCGCGTCGAGCGAGGCCCCGCCCGACAGTCCGAACGACTTCGTGAGGCGTTCTCTCGTTTGAGGCTGCGCATGTGCCGTCGCAGCAACACTGAGTGATAGGACGGTCACAGCCAATACGGCTTGCCGCAACGAGGGACGGAGCATGGGGCCTGCATGGCTCAAGTCTTCGGGGCCACGGCAGAGCGCTGCCGCGATGGAAGTGCAGATTTACCTCGCGGCGTTCCGGGGGACAAGACGTCGGGAAGTAACGAATCCCTGACGCAGACCAGCGGTCTGTTGTATGCGCTCGCACGCGTGCGTGTAACAATTGCTCAACAGTCGACGACTTGGCACTCGATGCCACGTTCGACGCGAGTGAACGATTGGCGATGCGTTCAGATTGCGTATTCGCTCGCGCGCTGCACGAGTGACTAGCACCGGCGGCCAACGTGACCGGCTTGACGGTCATCACCATCGCACACCTACTCGACATGCGTGTCTCTTTCCTAACTCTTGGCGTGCTCGCGACGACGATGCTCGCGTGCGCTGGTCGCGACGCGACGCATCCGTCAACGCAGGCACTGCAATTCAATAGTATCGTTGCCGGAAATCTCTTCACCTGCGGCGTCGACAAGTCGCGTGCCTTGTGGTGCTGGGGCTCGAACGAGTTCGGCCAGATCGGCGTGGGCGATCAGGTCGACCGACTCGAGCCGGTGCGCGTTCCGCTGAGCGGCCTCGTCGCTCGGGTGACCGCTGGGGACGGACGCGTGTGCATCGTGGACACGCTGGCGACGTTGCGCTGTTGGGGAGACAACACACTCGGCGCGCTCACGCTTGATCCCCAGGTGCCGCTGCGTACCGCCTCAGTCGTGATGGACGTGGGTCGTGTTCGACACGTGGCGGCCGGCTCACGGGTCACGTGCGCGACCGATCTCGCCGGGAATGCTCGGTGCTGGGGTGGCGATCGGAGCGGCGAACGAGGCGACGGTGCTGACACCACGGTCGCGCGCACGAACGCCGCGCCCGTCGTGGCGAGCGTGGCCTTTGATACGTTAGTGGCCGGTCGCACCCACGTGTGCGGGCTGACCACCGGGGGCGACGCGTGGTGCTGGGGAGGGGAAGGGCTCGTGGGCGACGGCTCGCGGGAGGCTCGAACCGTGCCGACCGTCGTGGCTGGCGGACATCGATTCCGAGCGCTCACGGCCGGTCAGAGCGCAACCTGCGGCCTCACCGACGATGGAATTGCGTGGTGTTGGGGGATCGCGTACGACGGCCAGCTGGGAGCGGGTGACAACTTCATGAATCCCTTCGTGCCGGTCGCTGTCGTGGGAGCGCATCGCTTCACGCAATTGGCGGCCGGTTACCACCGGGTGTGTGGGCTCGACGTGGACGGCCTCGCCTGGTGCTGGGGCACCAACTTCAATGGCGCGCTTGGCGACTCCGCCAGCGTGGCGTCCACGCGGCCCGTCCGTGTGCACGGCAATCGCCGGTACGTCACAATAGCGTCCGGTGACACGCACGCATGCGCGATCGATACGTCGGGTCACGCATGGTGTTGGGGGCAGAACGGCAGCGGCGATGGTGGCGGCGCCCTGGGGGACGGGACGATACAGAACCGATCCTTCCCTCGCATGGTGCTGCCCCCACGGCCTTTAGCCGATAGCGCTGCGCGAGGCGCCGCGCCTTCGCGCTCGCCCGACTAGCAGACGACTATTGGTTTGCGGTTGTCGCAGCCACCGTCGAAAAAACGTCCGCCGCGACGAGGAGTTTGATGCGCAGATCGCGCACGGTCGGATCGATCAAGAAGCCCACACGTCGGGGTAACGAACTTCCATTCGCGGCAATCGTGCCGAAGGGCTCATAGCGAAAGCAATCGTTGGAGGTCGATCCACAGTTGGTGTCATTGAAAAAACTGTGCGGTGCGCCATCCCAGTCGGCGCTCGCGATCGCCTGACCGAAACTCGGCGATGTGACGGAGACTTCGTTGCTTTGTGAACTCACGCGGCCCGGACTCGTCACGACCGAGACCTCGAACGGGAACGCCTGCACGCCCGTCACGCCAATCGGCGGTCGAGGGAAGGTCGGCGTCCCGAGGGACACGCTCCGAAGCCTGTTCACCAGCGTCAGGTCGAACGTGACCAACACTTTCCCCGGAGCGGTCGCACCGACAACCTTGGCGGTGTAGTTGGAAATCTGCATCTCAATGACGTCCGCGCCCAGCAGCGAGCCGTGCTGTCCACTCGCGACGGACATCGCCCCGACCATGCTTTGCGACGCCGACGGAGCGGCGGTGGTCACCGGTGGCGAGACCGTGACGACCCGTCGTGTCGTACTGACATCGAGAATGAACGCAGCGCCGCGGTACGCCGACAGGCTGCTCGACGCGAGGATCACTGGAGCTGTTGCGGCGGGTGTGTTGCTGCACGCCTGCAGCAACGCGAGCATGGCTGCAACCGGTGCAACGATGCGCCGAGCACCGCGAAAAGAAGAAGGAAGCATTGCCCGATCGTGAGAGGGGTGAATCGACCTGCCGATGTCCCTTTCTCACGATCTTCCGATGCCGGCGTAACGTCACAAAAATTAACGTGTTACACGCGTGGCACTGACGTCACAGCGCTGGCTCCTTCACCCCGGGCAGGCCCATCGCCAACGACGAGCGCGGCCTACGACCACCGATGCAGAATCACGCGCCTGTTGCCAGCACTGTAACGGTCCGCGCGATTCATCGTGCCGACGAACGAATCACGCGATGTATCGAGTTGGTCTCAACCAGAAACACGACTTGTCGTCCGGTTCTTGTTGGCCGCACGTTACGTGACGTGACGTTATTGGTGCTGTGCCGCTGCCTCCCTCTCCATCTCTCTTCGTCTCCGCAATGTCGCATTTTCGTCTGGTTCGGTCTTTCGCTCTGGTACTGCTGTGCGCCGCAGTGAGCGCGTGCGACGAAAAAATTGTCGCCCCCCTCGCGCCCACGATCCGCAGTCTCGAGGTATTCCCGAATCCCGCGACCGTTCGCGTCGGTGAGGATCTGCTGATGGTGTCCAAAATCCTGGCGGATTCCGGGGCGAATGTTTCGCTGACGTGGGCATCGTCCGACCCACGCCGCGTTCGGGTCAGTTCGACGGGCATCGCAACGGGGATCTCGGTCGGTTCTGCCGTGCTCACCGTCACGACGGACGCTCAGCCCGATCTCGCTGCCGTCATTCCGATCACGATTGCGCCGCGGTACACCGGAATTCGCAGCATCGCGGTGACGCCGACAGCGCTCAGCCTTCTTCCCGGTCAAACGCAAGGCATCGCGACGACACTCGTGACTGATCCCGATGTCAACCGAGCCGTTGCCTACCGCTCCGATAACGCGGCGGTGGCGACGGTCTCGGCGACCGGAGTGGTCACGGCGGTGACGGTAGGTCTCGCCACCATCACGGTCAGGTCGGTGTTGGACTCCTCGGTGGCAACCACCGTTCCGGTGACGGTGCGCGCGGCCCGCGCGGCGTCGGTCAGCATTCAAGCAGTGACCAGTCAGGGCACCAATCTTCCCGTGAATTTGACGAACGTCCAAGGCCAGATCGATGTGTTGATCAATCTGGAAGCTGGTGAGCGAACACTGTTGCGCCTCGATCTGGTCGTCACCAACAACGGGCGAGATACGATCGTCGCGTCGCAGACGTTCCTGCCGTCCTCGGCCACCACCGATCGCGACGCGGGCAACGTTCCGCCGGCGACCGCTGCGGTCATCGTCCAGAGTTTCCGCACCGACGCGTTCAACCCTGTCACCGGTGCGGTGGCGTTTCGAAATGCCCCCACGACGATTCGGGCGGTCGCGGTCGAGGTGGGATCCACCGGGACGATTCAGCAGTCGGCGTCCAGCACCGTGTCCGCGAATCTCAACAACCTCGATGGGTTCGTGGTCGCGGTCCGACCGCTCGCGACGACCATCCGGCCGACCGCGCTCGATGCCAGTGGCCGCCGCTGGTATCAAGCCGGAAGGGGGCTGGAGGTGACCAGCGCGCCCGTGCTGTTCTCCGGTCGCGCGCTGGGTACGCGCATCATCGCATTCCCCGGGTCCGCGCCGGTCGCCACCATCTCCAGGGCAGGAACCGGCGTCGCCATCGATACGCTCCGCCTTCCGAGTCTCTTCAACAGCGTCAACAGCGGACCGCAGTATGTCACGGGTTCGCTGCCGAGCGTCCTCGCTTCCGATGCGGAGGGCAATGCGTTGCCGACGGTGCCTGCGCTGTCGAGTGGTGACGGTGGCGGCATCCTCAACGCGCAGCCCACGTTCCTTAGCGCTACCCGACTCGAGGGCATTCGGGTCGATAATGCACCACCGCCGGCGCCCACGCTGACGATTTCCAACAGCCAAGGCAATTCGAACAACTGGGTGAACGCGGCCTATCGCTTCGAGTCTGGACTTTCCAATCTGGTGCAGGACGCCGGTATCGGATTCGCCGGTGCCGCCGGTACGCCTACCGTGGCATCAGCCGCCGTACAGTTCCTCGTGGGCACACCGTCCAGTCCGGATACGGTGTTCGCCAGTGCCGCGGACCAGCTGCTCGAGTCGAGCACCAACTCGGAATACTCGGTGATCGCCGAATTGGCCGATCGACTGGGGAATGTCCGTCGCGTGCCACTCACGGCAACGGTCGCGCATCCTGGCCCGCGATTCGGCGTGGACAAGCTGCCGCCCACGATCCGGTACACGACGGGGTCCCTGCCCGGTAAGGCCCTCGTGTCGGCGAACTCGGATTCCAATTTCGTCTCGAACGCGGATACCGTCGGAATCGTCGCCGTGCCGCGCGTCTTCGCCATTGACGTCATCGACGACCGCTCCGGCCTGCCTGATGGCCTCGTTGGCGTCAAACTCACCCGCTTCGCTGCGCCTTCTCGTCCCGGAACGTTCCTCGGCACCACCACGTGCATCATCGGCACCGGTGCCGCCTGTACGCCGGTGCTCCGCACCTTTGAGACGACCCTTCCTGACGACTTCCGTCAGCTGACGGTCTCGCTCGATGGCGGCACCGGACTCGAAGGCTACTACGCGTTCTCCGCGACGGCGCAGGACCAGGCCGGTAACGTGAGCGCGCCGATCAGCAAGCGTGCGCTCATCGACGCGGGCAAAGGTGCGTCCGCTCCGGTCATCACCGGACTCGGTGTGTCGGGGCTGTTAATCGGTGGGGACAGCGCACGCTTTCTCGCACTCGCGACCGATAACGTCGAGATCGCGCGGGGTGGGATACTGCTCCAGTATCCCAATCTCCCGCGCACGCCGGCAGAGATTCTGGCCGGCACGGGCACGCAGATGCTGGCCTACGGCACGCCCTTGTACGCGGGGCGAAACATCGGCACGCGGTTCGACAGTCTCCTCACGACGCCGATCACCGGAACACATCCGGCGTTCACCGTCCCGAACTTCATTCGCAGCCTCGAAGTGGTGAACGCGCTCGACGAGCCGCAGGCGTACCCCGGCGACATCGCCAAGCCGAACGCCGCGAATGCGTGGGTCGCGGATTTCGCGGTCGGCGGCGCGCCGGCCACCTTGGCGACCAATGTGCCGATCGTGGCTGGCTCGGTGCAGTCGCCGGGAGGGACCCCGGGGTTCCTCGCGGCCACCGGCACGCCGCTCGAACTGAAATACTGGCGGCGAGCGCCGGGGTTACCTGGCTTGCAGGTCGAGGCCGTGGGACCGACCGGGCAAACCGTCTCACCGTTTACGCGCGTGCTGCTGGTCAACCTGCAGCCGAGCGGCCTCACGGTGAATCCAACGGTGTGGCACATGATCAGCGAGCTCACGACGCCGCTGCTCACGGACAACGGATTGCGACGCACGTGGCGATACAACTTCGGTGGACTGGGGAGCGGCGAGTACCTCGCCATCGGTGTGACAGCAACCGGCGACGCCATCGCGACCGCACGGATCGTGGTGCCGTAGTCCCGCCCGACGAACGGCCCTTTCTTCACTCTGCTTTCATCACACACGATCCCGGCATGTCAAAGGAAGTTTTTGTGTTCTCTGCCCCCCGCGCACACGGCGGTTGGTCGCCACCGCTGTCTCGATTGATGCGGTGTGCGAGCGCGCTCGCCTTGACGCTGGGCGTGCCCGCCGTCGCGTCGGCCCAGGTATCGGCGCCGGTGAAGGCGCCGGTGAAGGCGCCGGCCATAGCGCCGGCGTCGACACCGGCCGCGCCAGCCGCCACCGCGCAGCAATTCGGACGCATCACGGGGCGCGTGGTCGACGCCGCGGGGGCACAACCCATCGCGAACGTTGAGGTCACGATCGTCGGCACCACGCTCGGCGGGCGTTCCGATCTGGATGGTCGCTACTCGATCTTACGAGTGCCGGCCGGTCCGAAATCCGTGGTGGCTCGCATCCTCGGGCGTCAGCCCAAGCGATTCGATGGCGTCGTCGTCACCGCAGGCGCCGCCGCGGTCGTCAATTTCGTCCTCAGCCAAGCCTCGGTCGAACTGCAATCCGTCGTGGTGCGGGCGGCCGCTGGCGACCGCTCGGCGACCGGGGCGAGCCTCCTGGGTGCTCAGCAGCGCGCCGCCGCCGCCTCCGATGGGATCAGTGCCGAGCAGATCAAGAAGACGCCGGATTCGAACGCCGGTGAAGCCGCGTCGCGCGTGAGCGGCGTGTCTATCGTGGACGGCAAATTTCTGGTGGCGCGCGGTCTGTCCGAGCGATACAGCACCACGCTCGTGAACGGCGCCGAGGTGGCAAGTCCCGAGCCCACGCGCAAGCTCGTGCCGCTCGACATCTTCCCGGCCAGCCTCTTGGAATCGATCGTCGTCACGAAGTCGGCCACGCCCGACAAGCCCGGTGACTTCTCCGGTGGTGCCGTCGAAATCAAAACAAAGGAGTTTCCGGAGAACACGGTCCGGCAGTTCAGCTTCTCGCAGGGATACAACTCGCAGTCCACCTTCCGATCGCTGCCGTTTCCCACGCGGAGTGGTCTCGATCTGCTCGGGTTCGACAACGGCCGCCGCGAGCCGGCGTATCAACCAGCCGATTCGCTGTTCGCCAGTCCGGCTATCGTGGAGCGATTCGGCGAGGGAATCCGCAACACCTGGAATCCCACGCCCCGGTCGGTGCTGCCAAAGTTCGGGTTCGGTGCGACGTTCGGCGGACAACGGCCATCGGAGAAGGCAGCGCTCGGCTACGTCGTGTCGCTCACGTACTCCGCCGCTCAGGATCAGCAGACGGATCGCTTCTTCGGCTTCTTCACGTCGCCGGACAGTCCACTCGAGCGGGGATTCGTTTACCAGGACTCCAGGAATACGGTGGACTGGGGCGCGGTTGGCAATTTCTCACTCCGCTTGGGTCGCAACACCAAGCTGGGTTGGAAGAACCTGTACACCCGCAACGCCGAAGAGCTCTACAGCGTCACCGACGGGTTCAACACGGATCTCACGGGTAACCTGCGACTGTATCAGTTCCAGTACGTGGAGCGTAACCTGATTCAATCTCAGTTCTCCGGCGAACACCTGCTGCCGATGCTGCACTCGTCGCGGCTGGAGTGGAAGGCGACGGTGGGACAGTCGGGCCGCAATGAGCCCGACAATCGACAGGTGCGGTATGGTCGCGGCGATGAGACGGGCTCTCCGTTTCAACTCCTGAACAACAACGACGCGTGGCTGCGCACCCTCAACGACCAGCAGCGGTCGGCGCAGCTGGACTGGTCCGTACCGCTGCGGCTGCTGTGGACCGACTTCACCTTCAAAACCGGTGCGTTGGCGCGACTGAAGCAACGGAAGTTCGTGGGGAAGCTGTACTCGTTCAGTCCATCGGGCACGATCGCGGCGCCCAATGACCTGCGTGCCCTTCCCCCGGAGAAGCTCTTCCAGCCGGAGAACATCGGCAGCTTTATCGATGTGCAATTCCCCGGCACCATTTCGCAGCCGTATGACGCCGACGAAGATCTCTATGCGGCCTACGGGATGCTGGATCTCCGGGTCGGGAGCAAGCTGCGGATCGTGACGGGAGCGCGTATGGAGGACTGGCGCGTGGACCTGTTCGACGGTGGACGTGCGCGGTTCCCGAAGGGGGACTCCACCAAGGTGCCGACGCTGCGGCGGAATCGAGATATCCTGCTGTCGGCGAACGCCACCTACGCGCTGTCCGATCGGGCCAATTTGCGTCTCGCGGCGTTTCAAAGTGTGAACAGACCCGACACGCGCGAACTATCGCGTGACGAGTACACTGAGGTCGCCGGCAGTTGTGCCACCGCCGGTAACCCGAAGCTGCAGCGCGGCACGATTGCGAACGCCGACGCGCGTGTGGAGTGGTATCCGCGTCCGGGCGAAATCCTGTCGTTGAGCGGATTCTACAAGCGCTTCGCCGATCCCATCATCCGAGTGGTCGACAGTAAGAACAACTGCACCTACAGTGTGGCGAACGCCGAGTCGGCGGAGAACATCGGCGGCGAACTGGAGCTCCGAAAGGAACTCTCGTTCTTGCCGGGTGCGTTGGAGCGCCTCAGCGCGTCACTGAACGTGACGCTGGTGCGCACGAGCGTCACGATTTCTCCGGTGTTCGGCAATTACCTGCCGGGGCTCGACCTCGAAGGACAGTCGCCGTACGTGTTCAATGCCGGATTGTCGTATCGGAGCAAGACCGATGCGCTGACGGCGTCGGTGTTGTTCAACGTGTTCGGCGATCGTATCGTCCGTTACGGTTTCGCCAGCTCCGGCGGTGCCAACGCCAAGCAAGGGCCCAACCTCATCGAACGCGGCCGTAGCTCCGTTGACGCCAAGCTGCAACGGGCCTTCGGCGAGAAACTGTCCGTGTCGCTGTCCGCGAAGAATCTGACCAACCAGCGTGTCCAGTTCTACCAGACGGTGACCAAAGGGGAAGTCTCCACTGGCCGTGCCACGCCGGGCGTGTCTTTCGACCTTGGAGTGACTCTTGCGCGCTAACCGTCTGTTCCCAGGCCGCGGCGCGGCAGCGTGCGCCCTGCTGCTGTTGGCCGGCTGCAAAGTGATGGACGAACCGCTGGGTGGGAACCCGTCGGCCCCGTCGGAGCTCACGGCGGAAGCGGTGGGGTTGTCGACGATACGGGTGTCGTGGCGTGCGTCCAGCGATCCGGCGGTGACCGGTTATGAACTGCAACGTCGGGCCGACCTGAGTGGACCGTTCGAGACCCTTGAATCGTCGGTCGCCTCCTCGGGCGGCTCGCGTATCGTTTATTTCGATACGAAGGTCGAGCCGAACCGCTACTACGGCTATCAGGTGCGCGCCCTCACCCAACTGGGTGGCCGGTCTGGTTTGTCGAACGTCGCCGGCAGCAAAACATCGGCGAAGCCCGGATTGAACATTCGCACGATCACCGACGTGGCCACCCCCGACGCGGCCGACCCGGATGGGTTCCTGGTGGTGATTCGCGGCCGTACCGACACGTCGACGCTCGCCATCGGACTCAACAGCACACGCGTGGTGTCGCCATTGGCGCCGGGGCCGTACTCGATCGCCCTGCGCGGGCTGGCGGCGAACTGCGCGACCCGCATCTCGGCCGATACGGTCAAGACGCTGACCATCACCGACCAAGGGACGGCGACGGTGCAGAACGCGGACTTCCTCGTGAGTTGCCGCGATCCGCAAAAGGCCAGCATCGTCGCGGCCGTGCGCGTCACCGGCGACACGCTCGACCCGAACGGCGTGATCATTACCGCGTCCGGGATCATTCGCGCGGCGGGCACGCCGGCCAACGAACGCACGTATTTCCAGACGCGCACGGTCACGGGAGCGAGCGGCAGCGTCCGGTTCGACAATCTGCGCCCGGGCGATTACGAAATCACGATCGACGACGTCACGGCGCCATGCGTGCTGACTGGCGAACGAAAAGTCGCGTTGTCGCCGAAAGCGTTGGCCGTGGACACCATCCCGTTTGCGCTCACCTGCCGCAAGCCGGTCGTGGCCGAGGACACGCTGGCCAAGCCATTCGTACTGCGACACCGTTGGGCATCGGCAACGGCGCGTCCAGGGGACAAGATCGCGCTGCTCACGGCGCTCGACCTGTCGGCGCAGCCCCTGCAACAGTCGGGAGGCGCATCCGCCAGCATCAGACTCGATCCGGCCGTCGTGCGGTTCGACAGCTCGCGGACCACCCGAGGCTTCGACGTGCTCGTGGCCAACAGCCCCGAGCGTGGCGTCTTCTCGTTCGGCGCGTTCACGCCGGGTACGGTTGGACCCACGGGCAACATCGACATCGTGCGCTCGTGGTACACCGTGGTTGGCGCCGCCGGTACGCTCGCGACGACGTCCACGACGCTCAGCGACATCCTGACGCCACAGGGCACCTTCCTGAATAGCAAGGTGCGCGTGTCGGAGAGCACGCTCAGCATCACCGCCGGTGGTGCTCCGAATCAGGCACCGACCGCGGCCATCAGCGGTCCGTCGGCCGCCGTGGCCGGTACGCGGGTCACGTTCTCGGGCGCCGGTTCGACCGATCCCGATGGATCCATTGCGTCGTACGCCTGGTCGTTTGGTGACGGCGGTACAGGCACCGGGGCGACCGCATTCCACACCTTTGCGTCCGCGGGCAGTTTTACGGTGCGCCTGACCGTCACCGACAACGGTGGGCTGACGGGCACGCGAGACCTGCCCGTCACCGTCACGAGCGCCGGCGCGTCGGTCGGCGTCGTCTCAGGGGTCGTCACGCGCGCATCCGGGGGGACCCCGATTGCCGGCGTCACGCTGATCGTGACGCCAACCGGCGGCGCGGCGCTCGCCGCCGTGACGACGAACGCGTCTGGGGCGTACAGCATCAGTAACGTCCCCGTGGGTGGCGGGAGCATCGCGATCGGCGGACTGCCGTCGGGGTGCACGAATCCCGGCCCGCAGTCGTACGCGGGCGTTGCTGCCGGCGGTACCGTCACCAAGAACGTTGCGGTGACCTGTCAGACGGCCACGACCGGTACCGTGACCGGCGTGGTCACACGCGCCGCGGGCGGCGCGGTGATCGCCGGCGCCACGGTGACGCTCACCCCCACTGGTGGCGCGGCGCTCCCGGCCGTCACCACCGACGCCCAAGGGGCGTACACGATCAACAACGTCTCGGTTGGCGGCGGCAGCATCGCCGTTGGCGCGCTGCCGTCGGGGTGCACCAATCCCGGCGTGTTGCCATACACCGGTGTGGCGGTGGGAGGCACGGTCACGCTCAACGTCTCCGTGACGTGCCAAGCGGCGACGACCGGCACCGTCAGTGGCGTCGTGACGCGCGCGGCGGGGGGCGCCGCCATCGCCGGCGCCACCGTGACCCTCACACCCACCGGTGGCGCGGCGTTGGCGGCTGTGACCACCGATGCCACCGGCGCATACACCATTGCCAACGTGCCCGTGGGTGGCGGCAGCGTGGCGATCGGCGTTCTGCCGGTGGGGTGCACGAATCCCGGTGCACAGTCGTACACGGGCGTGGTCGCGGGCGGCACCGTCACGCGCAATGTCTCGGTGACCTGCGTCACGCTGACCACCGGCACCGTGTCCGGCGTGGTCACGCGCGCGGGGGGCAGCGGCATTGCCGGCGCCACGCTCACCCTCACGCCCACGGGCGGCACGGCGCTCCCGGCCGTGACCACCAATGCGTCGGGTGCCTACACCATCAGTAACGTCCCGGCGGGCGGTGGCAGCATCGCCGTGGGCGCACTGCCGGCCGATTGCACCAATCCCGGCGCACAGGCGTACACCGGGCTGGTGGCGGGGGCGACCGTCGCCAGGAACGTGTCGGTCACGTGCCCCGTCGCGACGGGCTACCCGGTGAGCCTGCAGTATGGGCCCATCACGAACACCGGGCCTACCGGACGACAGGTCAAGATCACGCTCGTCTGGAGCGTGGGCGCCATCCAAGCCACTGGCTTGGCGGTGAATCTCGGCTTCGACGGGACCGCGTTGACCTACGACCGACGTACGTTCACGTCGAACTTCGACTTCGGTGCGCTCAATGTCACTGGCGCCGGAACGGCGACGGCGCGAATCGCCGCGGCGTATGGCGCGGTGTCGCCCGCGTTCGAGACCGGCACCTTCGAGGTTGTCGCCTTCACGTTCAACATCAAGGCCGGCTACTCGGGCAGCATCACCCCAACGCTCGCGATCACCGAAGCCACGCGCCAAGGCGCGGCGACACCGCCGCAGAACAACATCCTTACCCAGACCAGCGTGACGCCGCCGACCGCGATTGTGATTCCCTAGTCACCGCGGATGCGCGCGACTGCTGTCGTGACTGCGAACGAGCGCTCGTGGCCGTGTGGCTGCGAGCGCTCGTTCGTATCCGAAGCATTTCTTCGGGGATTGTCGATTGAATTTGCAGAAGGACAATTCGTGTGATGTTACACAAACACGTGCAACGATTGTGCAAACGCCATCACCAACTTTCGGTACAAAAACGTGGGTGCCGTTGTGACCGAGCACACGAACCATAATGGCGCGACGGATTCCGTCGAACTCCACTGTACGCTCGATAACGGCAAACCTGACGAAAGTCAGCGACGCAAAACCACGAAGCTACCACCCGTCGTTCGAGAACGTGACCACAGAGCCGTGCGTTTCGCACTCCCTGCTCGGGTCACTCTCCCAGAGAGACAAATCGTCACGGGTCACGCTGGTCGGGTCGCCGAACGGATAAGAGAGATGATCACATGATTCCACTCTTCCGCGAGGTTTTTACGATGCTCAGTTTTTCCACGTTGGTGCGGCGCGCTGCTGCACTGACGACGGCGGCGACCATGGTTGCCCTGGCCGCTTGCTCTTCTGACAAGGCGGGTTCGCTTCCCGCTGCCGTGCTTCCCGCCAATCCGGCGATCCCCGCGCAGTACCGCGGCGCCGCGTTCGTCTTCAATGTCAGCGCGACCAAGAAGACCGTCAGCGTCACGGCGCCGACGGCGACGATCCGGAACCCGATTGCTGCCGCGTCGCTCAACCTCAACGCCGGCCCGAACTACTCGTTGCTCGGTGCTGACGTCATCGATCTGAGCACCTCGAACTTCCAGGCGAGCGCAGTTGGCGCGGTGCTGCCGGGCAAGGTCCGCATCACGTTCGACGTGACGATCAACAACCGCCTTTCCGGCATCCGCCTCATTACGCCGACGTTCCCCACGCCGCCGGCTGGCGTCACGGGTGTGCAGGCGTTCCCGTTCGAAATCAGCGTGACCACGACGGCCGGCAGCGTCGGCCAGGGTTCGACCACCAACGAAATCGTCGTGACGTCGCCGCGCTTCGGCGCCGTCGTGCCGAGCACCAACTGGGACGGCAACTCGCACAACTTCTTCAACGACGCGGGCTGCCCCAGCACGGCCACGGATTGCTTCCGCTACGAGTCGTTCGGTCAGATCGAGCCGTCGTCGTCGTCCTCGACGCAGCAGGTCGGTTTCGACATCGAGCCGACGGTCGGTGACTTCCGCGTGAAGGTCCTCCTGGCCGCCGACCTTGAGAATGGCACTCCTCCGGCCCCGGGCAGCGTGAGCGGCACCGTGACGACGCCGGCGGGTGTGAGCCTGGCGGGCGCCACGGTCAACGTGTCGGGCGGCTTCTCGGGAACGGTCGGAGCCGGTGGTGCCTACACGGTTGCCTCGGTGACGACGGGTACGAAGACGGTCTCCGTGACCAATCTGCCGAGCTACTGCGTGGCGCCGGCCAGCCAGAGCGTCACGGTGAGTTCCGCGGCCGCGTCCACGGCGAACTTCACCGTCGCGTGCACGATTCCGACGGGCTCCATCGCCGGTACGGTGACCAGCAGCCTCGGCGGCGGTATCGCCAACGTGAGCATCACCGCCACGCCGACGGGTGGCTCGGCCACGGCCGCCGTGACCACGGCCGCCACGACGGGTGCGTTCTCGATCACCACGCCGGCGCTCGTGTCGGGTGGCGTGCTGACGCTCACGAACGTGCCGTCCAACTGCACCAACCCGGGTCCGACGGCGTACACGGGCTTGACCACCACCGGCCTGTCGGGCATCAGCATCGTTCTGACCTGCACGCCGCCGCCGCCTGAGTACCCGGTCAGCCTGACGTGGGGCGCGATCACCACCGGCGGTCCGACGGGCCGTCAGGTTGAGCTGACCGTGTCGTGGGCTGCGCAGACCCAGCAGGTTGTCGGTCTCGCCGGTGCCATCGGCGTCGGTGCGAATCTGGCCTACGCGTCGCGCACCTTCACGTCGAGCTTCGACTTCGGTGCCGCCAACTTCACGGGCAGCGGCACGGCGGGCTCCAGCCTCTCGTTCGCGTATGGCGCCGTGTCTCCCGCCTTCGAGACGGGCACGTTCGACGTCATCAAGTTCAAGTTCAACATCGCCGCGGGCTTCTCGGGCAGCATCACGCCTACGCTGACGCTCTCCGAAGCCACGCGTCAGGGTGCCACGCCGACGAACATCCTGTCGTCGACCCCGGTGAGCACGCTCCCGACGCTCGTCATTCCGTAACGCATTGCCGCTGTCCCCGCGGGCGCCCGGACCGTCCGGGCCCCGTGGGTGACATCACACTATAAAAAGACCCGGAGAACTCCACCCATGCAGTTCACCTCACGCAGCCTCCGATACGCCCTGGTGGCGTCCATCGGTGCGCTCGCCGCGTGTGACAACAGCGAACTCCCGACCGCGCCGCAGGCGCGTGCGGAGTCGCTCGTGCCGTCGCTCGCGGTCGAGCTCTCGAGCTTGAGCGCTCGTTCCGGCGATCGCGTCGCGATCGCGATTGCGAACCTGTCCGCGTCGCCGATCGGCGCCGTGCAGGGCCGCCTCCGCTTCAACCCGTCGCAGCTGTCGTATCGCGGCCAGGTTCGCGACGCGTCCAACGACGCCATCATGGTCGTGAACGCGGACGATGCGAACGCGGGCATCCTCCGCGTCGCCGTGCTCGATCCCGCCAACCTCAAGCGCTCCGCCGCGCTCGTGTTCAACGTGATCGGCCAGGACTACGCCGGTTCGATCTCGTTCGTGCCGGAAGAAGTGGCCACGAACGGCGCGCAGGTCAAGACGATCGACGCGCGCGTTGCGAACAATGTCGTCATCAACAACAGCCTGCTCGCGCCGGCTGACGCCGCGCCGATGTCGATCGACGACTGGTACCAGGCGGTCAGCGCCAATCAGATCTCGGCCGAGCCTGGCATGATTGTCAATGGACTCAAGTACGGTGACATCGACGGCAACGGCCTGATCCAGCTCACGGACGCGCTGTACGCCGTGAACGTGTCGGTGGGTGCCGCCGAAATGATCAGCGGTACGGACACCACGGTGTCGGGAAGCGCGGTTCGTCGTGACGCGGTCGTTGCGGGCAACGTCGTGCCGGCCAACCTCAACTCCGGCTACGCCGGCGCCGACATCGGTGAAGTTGGTGACCCGCTGGCTCCCGGCGTCGAGAGCAACGGCTCGCGCCTGCTCACGCTCGCCGACGCTCTGGCCATCGTGAACGAGTCGGTCGGTGCCGACCAGCCGGTCGTGGGTGCCATCATCCCGGGCCGTCCGACCACGCCCGCCTCGACCCGCGTGCCCGTCAGCGCCAACATCACGACCAACACCACCTGGTCGAACAACAACATCTACGAGCTGACGACCAAGGTCACCGTGACCAATGGCGCCACGCTGACGATCGAGCCGGGCACGCAGGTCGAGGGTGCCACCGGCACCGTTGCCGGCGGATCCGACTACGGCTACCTGGTCATCGCGCGTGATGGCAAGATCAACGCGCAGGGCACGCCGTTGCAGCCGATCGTCTTTACCTGTGCGCTCGGTACGGCCACGGCGCGCGCCAAGGGCTGCTGGGGCGGCATCTCGGTGCTCGGCAACGCGCACGTGAACGAAACCGGCACCTTGACCAGCCCGATCATCGCGGGCCGCGCCACCACCGGCGGTTGCCGCGAGGCCAGCGCTGAAGGTGCTGCCGGCTTGTACGGCGGCTGCAATGAAGACGACAACAGCGGTGTCATCAGCTACGCCCGCATTGAGTATGCCGGCTTCCGGTACGATGCGTCCAACGAACTGAACTCCCTGGCCCTGTACGCGGTGGGTCGCGCTACGACGATCGACCACATCAATAACCACGCTGGCAAGGACGACGGCATCGAGCTGTTCGGTGGCACCGTGAACGTGAAGTACATCTACAACATTGCCACCGAAGACGACGCGTTCGACTACACCTTCGGCTGGGACGGCAAGGCCCAGTTCGTGATTGCGCAGCACAACACGATCGACAGCGACAATGGCATGGAAGCGGACAACGCCTCGTCCAACTTCGACGCGCTGCCGCGTTCGATGCCGACGCTGTACAACTTCACGTTCGTGGGCCCGCGCAACAACCGCGTTGGCACGTCCGAGAACCGGAACCGCGGCATGCTCGTCCGCCGTGGTGCGCGCCCGACGATCCGCAATTTCCACGTCGAAGGCTACTCCGAGGCCGTCAGCTTCGTTGACGCGACCACCTGCACGGACTTCCAGGTCGCTGGAAACTTCACGCTCCAGTACTCGACGTTCGCGCTGAACGGTTCGGATGGTTCGGCGACGACTGCGTGCGGCGCCGCGACGACCATCATCACCGCCAACTTCAACACGAAGTTGACGGCCTCGCCGCTGCTCGAGCCGCTCAGCTTCAAGACGCCGGACTTCCGCCCGAGCGCCTCGGCGGTGGTCACCGGTGGCACGCCGCCGACCGACAGCTTCTTCGACGCGACAGCAACGTACGTCGGCGCCGTTGCGCCGGCCACGTCCAACAAGAACAACGCGCCGTGGTATGCCGGTTGGGTGCGCGGCTGGCAGTCCACGACCGTGCCCTGATGCAGGAGTGCCGAACCGTTTGCCGCGACGTGTACCACGATATGAAATCGTGACACGATTCGGCAAACGGTGACGCAGGTGTACCGGGGATGCGCGGTGTCCGCGCATCCCCGGTTTTGCTATATTGTCGGGATGTATTTCCGTGCGTCGATACTGAGATGGTGTGCCATTGCATTCGCGGTGCTCGTGCACTTGGGATGTACGCCTGGCGTGACCGAAGTCGTGGGGAAGGGGCCTCCCTACCTTGCGGTCGTCGTGTTCGTCGATGCCGCCGCCGACGTCCCCATCACTCGGCCGTTCAGTTTTCGCGTGCGCGAGATTTCGGGGGTCGTTGGCGTCGACACGACGTTCCGTGCCACCACGAAGGACACCACCATCCTGAGTGTCCCGGCGGCCTCGTACCGCGTCGATATTTCCGACGTGCCGCCAACTTGTGAAGTACGGAGCGGCACGGCGCAGGGGATCGTGGTGCCGCCAAATACGAACACGTCGCTCGTTCGCTTCTTCATTACGTGCGAACCCGGCCTCACCGTGATCACCGGCACCGACGGAGCATTCGCCGACGCGGATTACGTCGTGTCCGTCACGGGCGCGGGGAAAGCCCCGCTCGCGAACGTCATGACCTCGAACGATACTGTTCGGTTCGCGGACATTGCGGCAGGTTCCTATGAGGTCTCGCTGCGGCTGGTCGCGTCCAACTGCGTCGTCACCAGCCAAGGTGGAGAGACCGTTCGCCTCGTCATCTTGGCGCGCGGCAGCGCCGTCGTTCGGTTCCGTGTCGTCTGCGCGGAGGCGGCGAAACGGCCGCGCATCGTGCGCCTCGTGGGCAGTTACGCCAACGGCTCGATCGCCTACGTGATTCGCGCCACCGACCCGGACGGGGACATCACCCGGTCATTCGTGGATGTCACCGACTGCAATCGCCGAAGCATCTTGCCGAACGGCGGACAGCTGCGTGGCGGGTACGCCGGCGCGGTGAACGTCGCGCGCCGAGACACCGCCGTGATCGTCGGCGCGTACGACTTGACGCTGCAGGACACGCAACTGGCGAACCAGTGCCTCGCCGTGTGGGTGGATGACGATCGCGGCAATGTATCGCCGATCGTCGAAGTGCCGCTTCCTCGCAGCGCCACGGCGCGTGCGCCGGTCGCGGCGGACTTCAACGCCGTGCTGCAAGGCACGAGCAGCGTGCGCGCGAGTGCCACCCCTTCCGATCCGAATCGCGACTATGTCGGCGCGTTCCTCGCGTATCTCGTGCGCGACGGTATCCTGGCCGTCCCTGATGGCCAGTTCGATCGCCTGGTGGCCGACCCGGCTGGCATTATCGGTCCGCTCAACACGCAGTTCGTGTTGCGACCCGAGTTCGGAATCTGGAGCGACTACGTTGGCGTCGTCCTGTACCTGGTCGACGCAGAAGGAAATTTCAGCCGCTTGCTCGACCTCGATCTGTTTCGCTGACGCGACGCGAAACGCATCGCTCGCGTTCAGCGACTCGCGCCTAACGTAGGCGCACGACGTACACCCTCGCGCCCGCAAAGCTTACCGGTCCACCCGCCGGATCGAGCATACGGAAGGTCGTCGGCTCGGCGCGGGGCGCGCGCGAGACGGAGAAGTAGTTGCCGGATCCCGACAGGGAACGGGCCACCGTCTCGGTCGGCAGCGCGGCCAAGCGAAGCGGGAATGGGCCACCGCTCAATTCCTGCATGACATTGCGCGTGTCCCAGCTCGCATAGCGGTACGCGGCGCTCACACTCGGCGAGGCCACGTCCCCGTGGCTGGCCACGAGAAAGCCCGGCAGCACGCGCTCGAAGGGCACGCCCGCTCTCGCCGCCAGATTGGCCACGTCGACCTGTGGACCAGCCACGAGCGCCCGGGTGAGCGCTCGCGGATTGGCGCCACCATACTGGTCGACGGTGAAGCGCACGAGTGCCCACGCGGCCCCGCGCGGCGCCAGCTCCACCGCGGCACGCGCACTGATCGGCGATGCCAGATCCGGACGATCGAGCCAGAAGCGCAGTCGGAGGAGGTTCTGCCGGAAGTACGAATCGAAATCGTCCAGATCCGCGAGCACGTTGTTCCAGTTCAGGCGTTGCATGTCGCCGTATTTCCGTGACGCTCGCCCAACCACTTCTTCGGCGAAGTGCGAGAGTCCCTCATTCAGCCAGTCCACTTCGCGCGTGCCGCCGGCACTCACCTGCCGAACGCCCTGATTGATCATGTGCTGCAGTTCGTGCGCCATGGTGCCGCGCGCGGATTCGCGCACCACTTCCAACGAGAAGCGATTGCCGTTCACCTGACCATTCGGATCCGCCGCAAGGAGATAGAGAATCTCCTGTTCATTGCTTGCCGCGCAGCGGTAGTTCTGGGATGGGATGTCGCGCGCCAGCAGGTCGCCGGCGAAGAAGAAGCCGCCGGCGTACCCGAGTGAGCCAGGTGCCGAGAGCCGGTTGATCTCCGGCGTGAACAGGATCGTGATACGTCCGTCCCGGTTGATGTCCGACGGGTTGCCGAACCAGCTGGAGTCCGTCGGGAACGTGACCGCATCGAACTCGGCCGCAAAGTCCCGAAAGTCGGCGTCGGAGAACCCGCCCGACGGGGCGTTCACATCCAGTGCAATCGTCCCTCGGCGCCCCAACGCCTTCACCACCGCGCGGACCGGCGTGAAGTTGCTGCAGAGATCCGCCGTGGCGGCATTGCCGACCCGGAGGAGCAGCGTGTCGCCGACGGCAGGCGCGAGCGCTGTGGCCGTGGCGCGACCTACGGTCGCTGGCGCGGGCGGGTGGTGCGTCGCGCCCGCCGCGAGCGCCGAAAGCGAGCGCTTCCCGAGTAACCGCGATTCCGCGAGGCGCACCCGGTGCTCCACCTCGCTGCCGAACGACGGATCGACGCCCGTCTGCCCGGCGCTCCCGCTCGACCCCGCCACCGTGGGGCCGTGAGCGGTGTCGGTGGCGACGGTGCTCGCCGAGGCGCTGACGGTTGATGATCCGGGCGTGGAGCGCACCAAATACTCCCGCAGGTCATCTTGCACGGCCGTGGCATTGGCCGTGATGAACAGCAGGTCGCTTGGTGTGTCAGCCGACGCCACGACGACACAGGACAGCACGGTGCTCCCGCTGAACTCCCGAACCTCACCAACACGGAGCGCCACCGGCGGGGCGCATGTGGTCGTGGTGGGTGGCGCCACGGGGGTGTCGGCACAGGCAACGCCGAGCCAACAACTGGCAAGAATGGCCAGACGTCCGGATACGAATTTCATGCGTAAATCTTCGCGGTCTCGGTCTCGATCGGGAGATCGCCGTGTGATTCGTTACGCCATACGATCATGGGCGGCGTGCTCGCGAGAGCTCGAGTGAACGGATAGGCCTTTGGTTCACGCGAAGGGCGCGAAGGGCGCGAAGTTCGCGAAGTTCGCGAAGGGCGCGAAGAACAGCAACTGAACAAATTTTTCTTTTCTTTTGCTGTTCTTCGCGTTCCTTCGGACCTATCAGAAATTTTGTGTGCGAGGCATATCATGACACCTGATCGGAGTCTCTATGCCACGCAAATCGAAAGAACCCGGAGCGGCCGAGGTGGTTGGCTCGGTGCCCATTCCCGCGGCGTTGCTGGATGAACTGGT
>JARIEX010000178.1 GCA_031127095.1 Gemmatimonadota bacterium | reverse complement strand
TGGTGGCCGTTCCTGGTCTGCCTGCTCACCGTGTTCACCATGTACGGCGGCGGCTTCGCCACGATGCCCGCGTTCCTCGCCGACCTGTTCGGTCCGCGGAACGTCAGCGCGATTCACGGGGCCGTGCTCACGGCGTGGAGTGTGGCCGCGGTCACGGGTCCGGTCATTATTACCGAGCTGTCGAAGCGGGCACGCAGCGCGCTCGCGCCGGGGGCACCGCGCGTGCACATCTACGATCAGCCGCTGCTGCTGCTGGCCGGGCTGCTCGCGGTCGGGCTGATGCTCACGGTCGCCGTGAAACCGCTGCGGAAGGCGTAGGGCGGGAATCGTTTGCCAAGGGCCGTGATCGGCGGCAGGTTACGCCCCGATGCGAACCCCCACCCGATTCACCGCCCTCGCGCTGCTCGCCCTGAGCGTCGCCTGCACGGCTGCCGAGCCCGCCGCCGATGCCCCCGCCTCGGCGAGCGCCTTCGCCGCCTTCGTTGACCGCTACCTCGACGGCTTCGCGATGCGCCATCCGTCGATCGCCGGCGGCAACGGCCTCCACGATCACGACGACCGGCTCGACGATTTCTCGGCGTCCGCGATCGCGACGGAAATCGCCACGCTGCACACGGCGGCCACCGAACTCGCCGCCTTCGACGACGCCTCGCTGACACCCGACGAGCGGGTCGACAAGCGCATTCTCGCCGGCGTGATCGACGGCTGGCTGCTGGAGCAGGAAACGCTCGCGAACTGGAAGCGCAATCCGATGCTGTACGCCGGTGCGCTCTCCGACGGGGTGCACAATCTCATGACGATGGAGAACGCCCCCGCCCCCGTGCGGATGCGTCGCATCATCACCAAGCTGGCCGGCGTCCCCGCGATGCTCCAGGCGGCGCGCACCAATCTGGTCAATCCGCCCAAAATCTTCGCGGAGCGCGGACTCGGCATGATGCGCGGCGCGAGCGGCATGCTATCGAAGGACCTGCCGCTCGCGTTCACCGCGGAGGCCGGCACGCCGCTCATGGATTCGCTCACCACCGCCGCCGCCGCGGCCGTGCGTGACATCGACGCCTACACCGCGGAGTTCGAGCGCACCGTGCTCCCCACCGCGACCGGCGACTGGAAGGTCGGTGGGGACGCCGTGGCGCGTCGGTATCGCGCCGAGGAGCTGATCGACGTGCCGCTGGCGGAGCTCGCGGCGCTGGGCGAACGCGAAATGCAGCGCGCGCACGAACAATTCCGCGCCGCCGCAGCACGTCTGGCCCCCGGCGCCGATCCGCTGGCCACGTGGCTGCGGGTCCGTCGCGACCATCCCAAACGCGGCGGAGTCGTCGCGGCCGCGCAGGCCATCGTCGACTCGCTCACGCGTTTCATCGCCGCGAAGGATCTGGCCGTCGTCCCGCAGGGGGAACGGGTCGTCGTCGCCCCCGCGCAGCCGTTCGCGCTGGGCTTTGCGTCCATGCACGCCTCACCGCCCCTCGAGACCACGCCGGTCAAGAGCTACTACTACATCACCGATGCCGATTCGTTGGCGCCGGCTGCGGAGCAGGAAGCGTGGCTCGAGCGGTACAACTACGCCTCGCTCGCCAATACATCAGCGCACGAAGCGATGCCGGGCCACTGGCTGCACGCCGTGCACATGCGTACCACACCGGGCAAGATCCGGCGCATCTGGATCGGACTGAATCCATTTCCGCAGCCGTCGTCGGGTCAGGACGGCTGG
Source organism: Gemmatimonadota bacterium (assembly GCA_031127095.1). GTDB lineage: Bacteria > Gemmatimonadota > Gemmatimonadetes > Gemmatimonadales > Gemmatimonadaceae > Gemmatimonas. The sequence continues at coordinate 4,703 of JARIEX010000178.1, read as the reverse complement.
GCGCACTACGCCGAGGAAATGGTGATCGAGCAGGGCTTCATGAACGGCGATCCGCGCTACGAACTCGCCCAGCTCAGCGATGCCATGACGCGCATCTGCCGCCTGCTCTCGGGGATCCGGCTGCACACCGGCGAGTGGACGCTGGCGCAGGCGCAGGCCTGTTTCGAGCAGGACGCCTACGTGGCCGCGCCGGCCGCCAAGCGCGAAGCCGAGCGCGGCACCTACGATCCCACCTACGGCGGCTACTTTCTGGGCAAGCGCGGCATGCTCACGCTGCGCCGCGATGTGAAGGCGGCGCAGGGTGACCAGTTCAGCCTCCGCGACTTCCACGAACGCGTCATGAAGAACGGCATCGCGCCGATCTGGGCGCACCGGCAGCTGCTGCTGCCGGGTGACACCTCACGGGTAATTCAGTGACCGCCAGTAACGACATCGTTCGTGTGGGAGTGCTCGGCGCCGGCGCCTGGGCACAGTTCGCCCATCTGCCGGGATGGAAGCGCGATCCGCGCTGCACGATCGTCGCCATCGCCGATCCCATCGTGGAGCGCGCGCGGGAGTTCGCCGCGCAGTTCGACATCCCGCATGTGTACGCCACGCACGAGGAACTCATTGCGCGCACCGACATCGATGTGGTCGATGTGTGCACGCCGAGTGCGACGCACTTTGCCTTGAGCTGTGCCGCGCTGGAGGCGGGCAAGCATGTGCTGTGCGAAAAGCCGGTGGCGTATGACTTCACCGAAACGCGGCGCGCGGCGGCACTGGCGGCAAGCAAGGGCCTCAAGACGAAGCTCGGCTTCACGTTCCGCTACAGTCCGGCCATGCGGTACATGAAGGCGCTGATTGATGAGGGATTCATCGGCACGCCCTTCATCTTCAACGGCTACGAGCAGAACTCGCAGTGGCTCGACCCGCAGACACCGTTGCGGCAGGTCGATCACGAGGCCGACCAGACCGAGATCCACGTGTCGTCGCTGGAAGGCTACGGCGCGCCGATCATGGACATCGGCCACCTGTTCATGGGCAGTCGCTTCAAGTCGGTGGTGGGCACGATGAAGAACTTCATCCCCGAGCGCATGGTGCGCGCCACCGGCACGATGATGCGCATGAATATCGACGACGGCGACATATTTATCGGCGAGTTCGACAACGGCGGCATCGGCTCGATTCAAACGAGCTTCGTGACCGTGGGTAACTATCCCGGCATCGAAGCGCGTGTGTACGGCAGCAAGGGCGCACTGATCTGCCGGCTGGTGGAAGAGAACGGCATCTGCGAAACGCTCAAGGGCGCCACCGCCGGCTCGGTGGAATTCAAGGAGATGGAAATCCCAGAGCGCTTCTACCCGGCCGGCGGCAGCGCGCGGGAATCGTGGCGGTCGCTGTTCTATGCCAATCTCATCAGCTCGTTCATCTCCGAGATCCGCGGCGAGGTTGACGGCAACGAAGGCAACTTCGAAGATGGGGCGCACGTGCAGGAACTCATCAACGCCGTCGAGCGGTCGTTCCGCGAGCGGCGCTGGGTGAACATTCCCCTCGACGCGCCGTCCACGGCGGGACCGGCCTCCTGACCGCACCCACCGCCTCCCCGCTCGACGCGTTTCTCGCGCACTACTTCGCCCGCCATCCCGTGAACGCCACGTTCACGGGGCTGCACACGCACGACGACCGGCTCCCCGACTGGACGCGGGCGTCACGCGAGGCCGAGGTGCGCGAACTCAGCGCCCTGCACGCCGCACTGTACGATGTGTTCCCCGCGCGCGATGCAGCGACGCTCGCGGATAACACCGAGGCGCTCGACGCCGAGCTGGCGCGCGCGAACATCGACGTGCGCATGCTGGAAACGGACACCCGCTTCTTCCACGATAAGAACCCGGCGCTCTGGACTGGCGAGGCGATCTTCAGCATCGTCGGCCTGCTGTTGCGCCCCACAGCGCCGATCGGAGCGTGCGCCGCGTCGCTCGCGGCGCGGCTCGACGCCATCCCGCAGTTCCTGAGCGACCTGCCGCTGGCGCTCACGCAGGCCGTCCCGCCGCTGTGGACCGACCGCGCGGTGCGGGAAGCGCGCGTCTTCGCCGGTTTCCTGCGCAGCGGACTCGCGCGCTGGCTCACCGAGCACGACGTCGACGCCGCGGCGGCCGCCACCGTACAGACGGCCGCCACCCGCGCGGCCCTGGCGTTCGACGACACGGTCCGGTGGCTGGAGGCACAGCCGCGCGACGCCGAGGCGTCGTGCGCCATCGGGGCCGAAGCGTATGGCCACCTGCTGCAGCGCGGACATTGGTGCCATGCGTCTGCGGATGACCTGCTCGCGCGCGTGCGCGCGGCGATGCCGGACGCGCAGGCGCGCTTCCGTGCGTTGGCCACCGAGGTGGCCGGCAGCCCGGAGGCACTGGGCCCGGCCCTCGCCAACGACCGGCCCACCGAAGAGGCGTACCTGCCCGCGTTCACGGCGCAGTTCGACGCCTGTCGCGCCTTCGCGTTACAGCACGATCTGGTGTCCTGGCCCGACTGGCCGCTACGGTACGTCGCGATCCCCGGGTGGGCCCGCGACATCGCGCCACACCTGTATTTCCTGTTCTACCGCTCGCCGGCGCCGTACGAACCGCGCCCCGAGCATCGGTATCTGGTCACGCCGGTGGACGACACCATCGCCCCCGACGAGCGCGCCCGGCGCCTCGCGGCCTGCAACCACAGCGTGATCACGCTCAATCACGTGGTGCATCACGGTGCGCTGGGACATCACGTGCAGAACGGACACGCCACGCACCGCAACGCGTCACGCATCGGGCAGATCGCTGCGGTGGACTGCGCCAGCCGCATCGGCATGTTCCTCGGCGGCTCGATGGCCGAAGGATGGGCCTGCTATGCCACTGAGCTGGCCGACGAACTCGGATTTCTCACCCCGCTCGAACGGGCGGCCGAGCAGCAGAGCCGCGTCCGCATGCTCGCACGCGCCATCGTCGACATCCGCCTCCATACCGGCGCCTGCACCTTTGCCGAGGCGGTGGCGTACTACGTGCACGAAGTGGGGATGCTGGAAGGCGTGGCCACCGGTGAGGCGACCAAGAACTCGATGTTCCCCGGCACTGCCGTGATGTATTGGCTCGGCACGCAGGGCATTCTCGATCTGCGCGAGACACTCCGGGCCCGCGGCGATTTCGTGCCGCGGACTTTCCACGACGCGCTGCTCAGCCGGGGCTCGATCCCGGTCCTGCTGGCCGCGCAGCTTCTCACGGCTCGTCTCACATGACCATCTCCCCGCGCCCCATGCGCCGACCCGTCCGACGGTGGCCGCGTGCTGTCACGCGTGGCCCAGCAGGTGCGCTTTCTCTGGCGCTCGCCGCGATGCTGTCCGCCTGCGGTGGCGGTGGCGACAGCGCCCGCACCGGTCCGTCCAACGAGCTGCTCATCGTGGGCTACGACCGTGAGCCCGACACCATGAACCGCTACGCCACGCACATTCTCGAGGACATCGAGTCGTGCGTGGTGGAGGGGCTCGTCACCAACGACGAGCAGATGCGCGTCGTCCCGCTGCTGGCCACCGAGATCCCCACCGTGACCAACGGCGGCGTGACCGTGCGCCCCGATGGTGGCATGGACGTGACCTGGAAGCTGCGCCCCGGTGTCACCTGGCATGACGGCACACCCCACACCTCGGCCGACGTGCAGTTCACCGTGGACGCGATCAACAAGGGTGACTGGAAGCCCGAGAGCGTCGACGGTTTTGACCGGATCTCCTCAGTGGACACGCCGGACTCGCTCACGGCCGTGGTGCACTACAAAGAAACGTACGCGCCGTACGTGCTGCAATTCGTGCGCGGGACGCTCCCCAAGCACGTGCTCGCCGGACGTGATCTCAACACCGCCAACGACTACAACCGCGCACCACTCGGCACCGGCCCGTACACGGTGAAAGAGTGGAAGACCGGCGAATACATCCTGCTCGAACGCTCCGCGACCTACTGGCGCGGAACACCCAAGATCAAGCAGCTGCTCTTCCGGTTCCTCACCAACACCACCACCCGCATCAACCTGCTCAAGTCGGGCGAAGTGCACATGGTGGCGCTGGTGGCGTGGGATAAAGTGCGCGAACTCACCGGTGTGTCGGGACTCCGCCTGAACCGCGTGGTGGGCAACGGCTACGAGCACGTCACGCTCAACCAACGGCACTTCCCCGCCTTTGCCGACGTACGCGTCCGGCAGGCGCTCGCGCATGCCGTAGACCGCGATCTGCTGGTCCGCACCATTCTCGACGGACAGGTGGAAGTGGTGAACGGCCCGATTCAGCCGCTCTCACCCGCGTATGAGCCCAAGGTAGCCACCTATGCGTTCGACCCGGCCAAGGCGCGGGCGCTGCTGGACGAGGCCGGGTGGGTGCCGGGCCCCGACGGGATCCGCGTCAAGAACGGCACTCGGCTCGCCTTCACGCTCATCACACAATCGGGCTTCGCCATTCGCGAGAACGTGTCACAGGCGCTCGAGCAGGCCTTCAAGGCTGTCGGCGTGGGCATGACGGTCAAGTTGCTCGACGGCACCACCATCAGCAGTGTCTGGTTTGCCGGGGACTTCGACGCCATGCTGCATTGGTGGCAGATGGGAGCCGACCCCGAGCTCACGCTCTTCTTCGCCGGCGATCGCACGCCACCGGCCGGACGCAACATCAATTTCGTGAACGACACCGCGCTCACCGCGCTGCTGTACCGCGC
>JARIEX010000177.1 GCA_031127095.1 Gemmatimonadota bacterium | reverse complement strand
GAGCCCAGTAGCACGACGGCCAGAATGGCGGAGAGCGTCGCCACGGGGCGACGCACCGCGTAGGCGGCGAGACTCACGCGCCGCGCTCCCTATCGCTTGAGTTTGGGCGCACGCGCGGTATCACCCGACTCGCGCGGCGCACCTTCGCGCGGCGCCGTCACCCGCACCGGCGCATCGTGCGTGAGCGTGAGATGTCCTTCCGTGATGATCTGGTCCCCGGGATTCACCGGGATCTGCCCGGTGGTGGAATCCGGCAGCACTTCGGTATCGATGCCATTGGTGCGACCGGGCACGATATAGGTCCACTGCGCGCGGCCGTCTTTCACCACAAACACCAGCGGACGGCCGTCACGCTCGATCACGGCACGCGACGGCACCATGCGGCGTCCCGGCAAGCGCGTCGCCTCGAGTTGTACGTCGGCGTACATGCCGGGGCGCAGTGTGCCGTCGCCCTGCACGCGCACGATGGCGCGGCCGGCGCGGGTGACCGAGTCCACCAGCGGCAGCAGCGCATCCACGCGGCCGCGCAGCAATCTGCCCGGCGCGCCGGCGCTGCTGATGCTGGCTTCGCCGCCCACGCGCACCAACGGCAGGTCGTGTTCGAGCACCTGCGCCTCAATACGCAGGTTGCGGGTGTCCACCACCGTCAGCAGCGCCTGCCCGGCACTGACCTTCTCGCCCGCCGAGATGTCGATGGCGTCGACCGTGCCGTTCACGGGGCTCCGGATCGTGGCACGATCCTGTTCGTACCGAGCCCGCTCGAGACGCAGTCGTGCGCCCACCAGCCCCGCCTTGTTCATCAGCGCCTTGCGCTGCTCGGGCGTGGGGCCGCGCCCCGTCACCACCGACTCCGGCACGAAGCTCTCCAGAAACCGCTGCTCGGCTTCATCGGCGCTGGCCTGCGCATCACGCACCGACAGATCGAACGGATACCCGTCGAGCCGGGCCAGCACCTGCCCTTTGGACACCGCTTGCCCGGGCCGCACCACCAACTGCGCCACCGTCCCCGCGACTTCGGCGCGCAGCTTCACCGCCGCATCGGAGCGGATTTGTCCCGTGGTCGTGACCCGAAGCACCAGATCGCCGTCGCGCGCCTCTTCCGCCATGACGGGCAGCGCCAGCGCGGGACGACTCGCTTCCTCGGCCGCGTCTTGGGCCGCGGTGGAGGCGACGCTCGCGGAATCAGTCGCGGCTGCGCCATTGCCGGTGTTACACGCAACGGCCGCAAGGGAGAGCGCGTACGCGAGGCGCCTGTGATGGGCACCGTGCCGAAGCAAGGCCGGCGGGATCATGGACATCCGGGGTGACGGGGAGGGACTGACCATACAATACGATACATCAGCGGTTGGCGCGTCATCATTTCGACGCAGGCGCGATCAGATCCATGAGCGCCGCACAATGGACGACCCGTGGACAGCGCCCGCGGCACGCCGTGGCGCACGCTCCCCCCGGGCGCCATGTTCCGCCGGTCTCCCCTCAACGGCCGGCGCGTCGCCGCCCCACGACTCCATCTTTTGCTCAGGCCATGCACGTATCCCGCCTGCCCCTCCTCCTCGCCGTGGCGCTGCTGGTCGCGCCTCCGTCAGCGCGCGCCCAACGTGCGACCGCGGTGGCCGCACCAGCAGCAAGCGCTGTCGCGACACTCGACTCGAGCTTCATCAATATTCCTACGTGGCGTTTCGTCGGCCCCGACGGCAACCGCGTCATCGCGGTGGCCGGCGTTCCCGGCGAGTACAAGACGTACTACGCCGGCGCCGCGAGTGGCGGCCTGTTCAAGAGCACCAACGGCGGCATCCGCTGGGTCCCGATCACCGATTCGCTGCGCGTGGCCTCGGTCAGCGCGATCGCGGTGGCCGCGAGCGATCCGAACGTGGTGTGGTTCGGGACCGGTGAGACCTTCCTGCGCAGCAACGTCTCCATCGGCGATGGGATCTACCGCTCCACCGATGCCGGACAGCACTGGACGCGCATGGGGCTCGAGAACACCGGACGCATAGGACGGGTGCTCATCCACCCCACCAATCCCGACATCGTGTACGCTGCGGCGCAGGGACATGGCTACGGGCCCCAGGCCGACCGCGGGCTCTGGCGCACCACGGACGGCGGCAAGCAGTGGAAGAAAGTGCTGTTCATCAACGACAGCACAGGGGTGATTGACGTCACGATGGACCCCACCAATCCGCGCGTGCTCTTCGCGGCGGGCTGGCAGCAGTACATCGTGCCGTGGGACAAGAACTCCGGCGGCGCGGGGAGCGGCATCTGGATGTCGCGCGACGCCGGCGACACGTGGATCCGCCTCGACGGCGGGCCGAATGGTCAGGGGTGGGGTCGCGGGTTGCCCAAGACCGGCACCATGGGCAAGATCGGGCTCGGCATGTCGCGCCAGGATCCACTGCGCGTGTACGCGCTGATCGAGATGAAGGAGCCCGCGTTCTATCGCTCCGACGACGGCGGCCGGTCGTGGCGCGCGGTCAATCGCGATCACGACCTGCTTGAGCGGCCGCAGTACTACACGCGCTTCGGCGTGAACCCGACCAACGCCGACAATGTCTACTTCGTGGGCGTGCGCTTTGTCGGCACACTCGACGGCGGCCTCACCAAGATGCCCAACCCGCCGCGCGCCGGCGGCGACTTGCACGACATCTGGTGGGACGTGCGCGACCCCGACCGGTTCATGGTCGGTGACGACGGCGGCGTGGGGATCACCATCGACGGGGGCAAGAGCTTCACGCGCATCGCGCTGCCGAACGCGCAGATGTACCACGTGGCCACCGACACCAAGATTCCGTACAACCTCTACGGCAACCGTCAGGACGGCTACTCGTACGGCGGGCCCAGTAACTCGCGTGGCTCGCGCTCGATCGGTGTGTGGAGTGCGGTGGGCGGCTGCGAAAGCGGCTGGGCCATTCCCGACACCATAGACGGACGCACGGTGTGGAGCGGCTGCTACGACGCCGGGCTCGAACGCTTTGACCTGCAGACCAAGATGGCGCGCGCCGTGGAGCCGTGGCCCGAGGCGGGATACGGCGTCGCACCCAAGGATCTCAAGTATCGCTTCCAGTGGACGTTCCCCATCCACCTCTCCCCGCACGATCACAACACGGTGTACGTGGGCTCGCAGTTCGTGCACAAAACCACCAACGGCGGCCAGAGCTGGACGCTGATCTCCCCCGATCTGTCCACGAACGACAGCGCCAAACAGCAGTCGTCGGGTGGTTTCGTGATCGACAATCTCTTCGTCGAGAACGTCACGGTGTTGTTCGCCATCGCCGAGTCCCCGCTGCAGAAAGATCTGATCTGGGCCGGCACGATGGACGGGCTACTGCACATCACCCGCGACGGCGGCAAGAGCTGGACGAACATCACCGCCAACGTGCCGGGGCTGCCCAAGTGGAGCACGATCTCGGGGATCGAGCCCAGCAAGTACGATGCCGGCACGGCGTACATCGCCGTGGACGCACACCTCATCAACGACCGCGACCCGTACATCTACAAAACCACCGATTACGGACGGAGCTTCACGCGGATCAGCGGCACCATTCCAAAGAGCGTGTTCAGCTACGTACACGTGGTGCGCGAGGATCCCGTCCGGCGCGGCATGCTGTACGCCGGCACGGAAAACGGGTTGTACGTGTCGCTCAACGACGGCGCGCAGTGGACGGAAATCAACGGCCGGTTGCCGCACGCACCCGTGAGCTGGCTGCAGATTCAGGGGCACTTCCACGATCTCGTTGTGGCCACCTACGGCCGCGGTTTCTGGATCGCCGACGACATCTCGTATCTGCGGTCCATGGCCGATACGCTCGTCGGACAGCGCGCCGCGCTGCTCCCGCTCCGCGCGGCATATCGCTTCCGCAAGGTGGCCACGCCCACCGGCGCCACGAACTCGCTGGTGGGGGGAGAGGATCCGCCGCTTGCGGCGACGATCAACTACACCATTGCCACGGCCACCGCCGATTCGGCGTTGCGCGATTCCGTGCGCTTCCAGGTGTACGACGCGAGCGGCTCCCTCATCCGCAAGTTTGCCGCAGCGCCGCCCAAGCGCGGCCTCAACCGTGCGCTCTGGGATTTGCGACACGACGGACCGCGCCGCGCCAAACTGCGCACAGCGCCACCCGGCAACAGCACCGTGCGCGTCCTCGACTCGCGGCCGCTCGTGGCGTGGGATCTCGATCTGGTCGGTGGGCAGGTTGGCCCGTTGGCCGCGCCCGGCACGTACACGGTCGCGATGCAGTGGGGGCGCGATACGCTGCGCCAGACGCTCGAGGTGCGCCGCGACCCGAACAGTGAGGGGACCGACGCCGACATCGCGGCGCAGGTGCGGCTGGCGCTGCAAATCCGTGACGCGCTCAACGAGAACGTGGCGCTGATCGACGAGTCCGAGTGGACGCGGCGTGGGCTCGAACAGCTCCGCACCACGCTGCGCGAAAAGCTGAAAGACGCCAAGGAATTCGGTGCGTCACCGGGTCGCGATCCGAAAACCGCCGACGCCGAGGCGTTCCTGAAGGAGATCGACGCGGTCGAGAAGCGCGTGCTCGCCATCGAAGGCAAGCTCTACGACGTCGCACTCACGGGCGCGCGCGAAGACGCCTTCCGCACGCCGAACCAGCTGTACGAAAAGCTGGCGTCGGTCGGCAGCGATGTCTCCGCCTCCAGCGCCGACTTCCGCCCCACCGATCAGCAGGGCGAAGTCTATGGGATGCTGCGCGCGCAGCTGGACGGCCTGAAGGTGCAGTTCTCGCAGTTTGTGGCCGGCGATCTCGCGGCGTTCAACGCCAAGGCCGCCAAGCTGGGATTGCAGCCGTTGGTGCTGTTCCAGTAAGGCCGGTCAGGCCGCGCGGCGCTTGTCGTACGCCGCGCGGCTGGCCTTGAGCAGGCGATGGACCGTGGTACCGCTGATCAGGCGCACACCACGCTGGAAGGTGAAGTACTGGTAGCCCCACTGCACCACCACCGAGAGGCGGTTGCGCACGCCCACCAGATACAGGATGTGCACGAACAGCCACGTGAACCACGCGAGCAGCCCCGTGAGCTGCAGGCCACCCACCACGGCGACGGCCTTGTGCCGACCGATGGTGGCCAGATCACCCTTGTTGAAATACTTGAAGGGTGCGCCGGCTTCACCACGTAGCGCGCGGGCGATGTTCGCCCCCACCAGCGCGCCCATCTGATTGGCGGCCGGTGCCACCGCCGGCACGGGGCGCCCATCGGGGGTGGTCGTCGCCGCGATGTCGCCGGCGCAATAGATGTGCGGATAACCCGGCACACTCAGATCATCGGTCACCGCCACGCGCCCGGCCCGATCCACCGGCACACCCAGTTGACGCCCGAGCGGCGACGCCTGATTGCCCGCGCCCCAGAACACGGTGTGCGCCGGAATCCGCTCACCGTTGGCGACGACACCTTCGGCATCGACCTCGGTCACGATGCAGTCGGTGCGCACCGTCACGCCAAGTGCTTCGAGATCGCGGCGCGCACGCGCCGAAAGCGCGTCGGGGAAGCTGGGCAACAGACGCGGACCGCCCTCCAACAGCAGCACGCGGGCCGTGGACGGATCGATGCGCCGGAACTCTCCGTGCAGCGCGTGCCGCGTGACCTCGGGGATCATGCCGGCGAGTTCCACGCCGGTGGGACCGCCGCCCACGATCACGAACGTGAGCAGTGCATCGCGCTCCCCGACCGCACTCGCGCGCTCAGCCGCTTCAAACGACAGCAGAAACCGCCGGCGCATCTCGAGCGCATCCTCGATGCTCTTGAGGCCGGGCGCGTGCTGCTCCCATTCTGGGTTGCCGAAGTAGCCATGCCGCGCACCGGTAGCCAGCACGAGATAGTCGAACGTGATCTCGACCGTGCCAGCGTCGAGTGAAATCCGCCGCGTGTCGGGCTCGATGCGGTCCACGTCGGCCATCACCACGGTCACGTTGGGCTGATCGCGCAGCAGCGACCGGATCGGCACGCTGATGTCCGCCGGGTTCAGCACCGCGGTGGCCACCTGATACAGCAGCGGCTGGAACAGGTGGTGATTGGCGCGATCCAGGAGCGTGATGCGCACCGGCGCATCGGCGAGCGCCCGCGCGGCCGAGATACCGGCAAACCCGCCGCCGACGATGACCACATGCGGACGCGGATCCGTGGTGTGGCTGCCGGTCACGGACAGCGTGGGGATCTCGGCGGACAGCGTCGGTCGCGTGGACGAAGAACGCGGCATGCAGGCCTCGGGTCGCGGGTCACGGGGAACGGGAATAGAGTCTAAACGGTCCCATCTTGTGAAATGTTTCACAAGTGTGTCGCCGCCGCACGGCCGACCCCGCTTTACCTACCGCTCGTACACCAAAATCGGGGCCACCCGCATCCCCCAGTCCCCCACTCCCGTCCAGGCAGCCACTCGCACCCGAGCCTCCACCTCGTCCAGCCCCAGCAGCGACGACGCCACCGTCCGATCGCCGATCAGGCGGGCGAAGTGGTCATCCCCCGATGGATTCGCGGCCGTGGGATACCC
>JARIEX010000176.1 GCA_031127095.1 Gemmatimonadota bacterium | reverse complement strand
TCCCGATCGCGACGCTGGCCAAGGCGCAGGTGGGGCCGTACCACACCAACACCGCCGAAGGACTCAAGCTCGCGCGGCGCATCCTGATGTCGCAGAAGAAGGACATGCGGCAGATCATCATGATCACCGACGGCAAGCCGAGCGCGCTGAGTCTACCCGACGGCCAGATCTACAAGAACTCGATGGGGCTGGACGGCTACGTGATCGCGGAGACGCTTCGCGAGGTGGCCGCCTGCCGGAAGAGCAACATCATGATCAACACGTTCATGCTGGCGCGGGACCGGGCGCTGGTGGAGTTCGTGAAACGGATGTGCGAGATCAGCCGCGGGAAGGCGTACTTCACGAATACGATGAGTCTGGGGCAGTTCGTGCTGATGGATTTTTTGCGGAAGAAGACGAAGCGGGTGAGCTGAGGGGACGGCGTGACCGCGTCGCTACCGGCGTGGTCGCGGCGCGGACGGGTACAGGGTGAACCGGCTCCTCGTGCGCTCGAGCTCGGGGATCAGCGGGGGCCGATGCGCCGTGAAATCCAAGCGTGACAGGTGCGCGGGATTGACGGGCGTTCCGTTGCGCAGGAAACCGCCCGCCGACCAGAGCGTGAGTTCGCCGATCAGGATTCGGCCCCCCGTAAGATACATGTCGACCCGAACCATCATGAAATCCCGGCTCAGTGTATCGGCGATGGCGACCATCGCATCCCACTCTGGTGGTTTCTGGTACGCGTCGCCGGGCGCATACAGTTTATTGCGTCGCTTCGCGGTATTGATCGTACCGTCGCGGTCGATCCGCTGGCTCCGGGCGGTCCGGCCGCGAGCGTAGATGAAAATAGCGTGGATAACGTGGCCCGCAACGCACTGGAATTTGTAGTCGGCGGGTGGCGAATCGGCCTCAGGATCGAGCAACTCCTCCACGAACACCCGCGGCGGGACGTATGAGTACGCCCACTCGCCAAGCATCCATTCGATAAGGACGTCGCAGCGCTTTGTCGACCCATGCCTCGGCGGCCGCCCGATCGAACCGCTGCTTGTCGCGCACGATGAGGGCCGTGCCGGCATCGTGGTTGGTCTTGATCACGAATGCCGACGGCAGAGCTTCGAAGTCGATTTCAGCGAAGCGTTCGTGCGCCTGGTATAGCGTCACGAGAAACGCCTCGCCGACACGGGCGCGGATGCAGTCGCGCACACGGAGCTCGTCACAGCAAACGATGCTGTCCAGCCACTGGTCAAACAGCTTGATCCAATTGAGCGCGTCGTTGCGCGTGGCCGGGCAAACGAGGTGCGGGAATGACCGTAGCCGCTGCCACGACATCCGATGAATGTTGCCATAGAGTTCATAGTGATCAGGCGTCAGGGGAAGATGACGCCTGTCATACTCCCACTTCAGCCGAACCATCAGACTCAGCAGGCCCCGCCGCAGCCGCCCGGTTACACGAATGAACATCTCACGCACCGGCCCGGCCCTAGGTGCCTGTGGCGCGACGAAAAGTTACAAACGAATTCGTCGGCACCAGCATGCCGCACTTACCAGATCTGTCTGATTGAGCATGACCCGATTGTGGCCTCAGGGCAACGGATATCACAACGCCCATCCATCAAGGTGGTTCGCGTCGCTGACGTGGCCCAGACAGCCCCTCCCCACCGAAACTGTGGCGTGTAGGGACGCAAACGGGCGCGCGCAGCCACAGCGTGATAGGAGATGCTGGCCCTCGCTACCGACCACCGATGCGGAAGATCATGACGGGCACGGTGCGGAGCATGATCAACACGTCCTCAACGATCGACTGTTGCTTCATGTACCGGATGTCAAATTGGACTTTGCGACGCACGTCGTCGAGACATGTATCGTACGGATTTGACACCTGCGCCAACCCCGTGATGCCGGGCTTCACGCGCTGGCGAACAGGATACTCGGCGATCTGCTCGCGAAGGCGCACAAAAATGCTTGGACGCTCAGGACGCGGGCCGACGATATTCATGTCTCCACGAATGACATTGAGCAGTTGCGGCAACTCGTCAATGCGCGTCTGCCTCAAAAGCTTGCCGATGGGTGTGACGCGGTCGTCGTCCTTCCTAGCCCAAATGGCTTGCCCGTTGACCTCAGCGTCTACGCGCATCGAGCGGAACTTGAAGATCGTAAACGGAATTCCGCCAAGATCCTCCCGGCGACGCTCGTTCAGCGCCCGCGTGCGATTCCAGCGCCGGTCGATCCCCACGCGGACTTGCATGTACAGCACCGGGCCGCGCGAGGTTAGTCGAATCAGCACGGCTGTGAGCAGCATCAGCGGCGACACGCAAATCAACATCAGCACGGCGAGGAGACAATTGAAGACTCGCGAAGCCACTTCGGAGCGAGGGCGCGGCTCAAAATCATCTTGCGGACCGCTCGCGTTCAGCCCTGGGTGTCGGCGACTTGTTGCCGCACGAGCGGGTGGCCCGACGCCCGCCGTCGGCGAATGCGCCGGGGTCGCTCGCGAACCACTGTTCAATGGAACGATTGAGGCGTACAGATCCATGGAGTGAATGATGCGAGCAAGTGTGTTCGAAGCAACCCGAAACTGAGTCCACACGCAGCAATTTCCCTGCCACACAGGAGACACCCTTTTCGTCGAGCGGTCAGGGTCTCAGAAACGACCTGAGCCCCCCAATGTCTGAAGGGACGAAGCAGCGTCCCGTTCCGCCACATCCTTGTTCCATGTGCGGCGACGCACATCGCCGACAGCAAAGGTAGGGAATCTCTAAAGCATTGCAATTATGAATCTTAGCCGACGCCTTGCACTTTTCGCCAGGGCGCCGTTGCGCGCCAAACTGTCTCTGCGAAAGCCCACACCATTCCTGGGGGCAACTTCGGGAACACGACTTCACCATCCCGATTCTGTGGCAAGATCGCCCGAGTCACACTGTTGCACCTTCGCAACACCGAGGCGGCAGCGCCGCAGAATGCAATCACCCCATCGCATACCTCGAGCGCCGGCTCGACTACGCCCCCGAGTATGTGTACGCCGCAGCCGCCGCGGCTGTTCGCTCCGAGAGCGATCAACGTGCCGTTCCCCGTTCACCGTTCCCCGGCAACCCAGTGCCACGGGTTTGAGGTAAGAGATGCCTATCTCTCTTTAGAACTACGCCTAGAGCCGCACACTACCGGCGACCGGATCAGGAATGACGTATCGACTGCGCTGAGCAATCATGCACCGTCCCGATGGAAGATGCTCCTAGTTTTAGTCATCGTGGTGTGATCGAGACCGCAAACCACCCTTTTGCCGTCAGCGATCGTGCTGGGCAGCTTCGAAACGGCGCTTGGCGTGACCAGAGGCCTCGTGCGCCGAGCACCGTCGATGTCCATGGCTACGCATACGGACCGCGAACCCGCGGTGCGCGCATCGCCTGACGGATCAGCCTCTTTGCTGAGGAGCAGCTCGCCACGCAGCGTATTTCGCGCGCAAAGCACGCTGTCGTGGGAGCAAATTGGTTGCGTGTGGTGCGGTGCAGACATACAGGTGGGAGCCGGTCGGGTAAGGACGCTGTGCGATCGCATACCCATCTTGAGGCAGGTGGGCTGGCAGCGTGCCGGGCTCGACGGCGTCCCCGTTTCTGTCCTTCAGGAACGTGGTGTCCCTGTCATCAGCTCCGGTGACCTAACCTCGCGCTGGGTCGCTGAAACGGTCATTGCCTGCATCGCTGCCGACGCAAGGTTCCTCCCACTCGCGGCTCGCAATCGCATTCCGCCGCTTGATCGATTTACCCGTGGGTTCACCGGGCTGCGGGTTGCTGTCGTTGGCACTGGGCACATTGGCCGCGCCGTCTGGCAGATGGCCTCTTCCATCGGCATGCAGGTGACAGGCCTGACGCGCGATCCGATGCGGGTCGATGCGAATCGTGCGGTCTTCGCCAACCTTCGCCCTTTCCCTGAAGATCTCGCGACGACCGCAGGCGAAACGGACTATTTGGTGCTGGCACTTCCCGCCACCGACTCCACGTGCGGTATCATCAACGCGCGTATCCTGGGGGAACTCGGGCCGGCGGGTGTCCTCGTGAACCTCGCCCGTCCCAGCATCGTCGACGAGGCGGCTCTGCTGGCTGCGCTCCGTCGGGGTTCGCTGCGCGCTGCGTACGTCTCACGGCTTGAGCGCTCGGCGAACTGGGTGCCATGGCGCTCGGCGCTCCCCGACCATCTGTTCCTGACGTTCGATCGTGAGGCGCATGTGGCCGAAAAGATGGAACGGGCGGCGCAGCAGTTTGCCGCGTTGCTCCAGGAACGCCCGGCTGGGCCACCGCGAGCGCAGTACCGCTCCGACGGTGGCGAGATCGGGAAGCATGGGCGGCTTGCGCACCACACCCGCGCGGGGCCATGGGGGCACAGTGCACCGAGCCTTGAGGTGTCGTCGTGACAGGCCCCGCTCACCCCCCGAACACCTCCAGCGCCAGCTCGATCTTCCCGAACGGCGCGCTCACCTGGACCCCTTGCACGGCCCCCCGCACCCGCTCGAGGCTCTCCCGCGCAATCGCGATCCCCTCGGCCAGCGCGTGCTCCTTGCTCTGATCACTGGCCCGGCGCATCCGCTGCAACACCTCGGGCGGCACGGTCACCCCCGGCACTTCGTTGGCCAGAAATTCGGCGTTTCGCGCTGAGACCAAGGGCCAGATGCCGGCGATGACCGGAATCCGGACATCCTCGATGCTGGCCAGAAACGCCTCCAACTGCGCCGGATCGAACACGGGTTGGGTGATGGCGTATTGCGCACCGGCCTCCACCTTCCAGTGAAAGCGCCGCAGCTCGTGCGCCGGATCCAGCGCCACCGGATTGACCCCAACGCCAATCACGAACCGCGTGGGTTCCCCGATCGGGTTATTGCCGGGGTCGAGCCCACGGTTGAGTTTGCTCACGAGATTCGTCAGGCCGATCGCGTCGATGTCGAACACCGCCGTGGCGTCGGGATACGGCCCCATCTTAGGCGGATCGCCCGTGATCAACAGCATGTTCCGCAGGCCGAGCGCCGACGCCCCCAGCAGGTCGCTAAGCATCCCCAGCAGGTTGCGGTCGCGGCAGCAGTAGTGCGTGACCGCCTCGATGCCGTGGCGCTCGATGATCAGGCTGGTGGCGATCGCCCCCATGCGGCTCTGGGCCCGTGGCCCGTCGGGGACGTTGATGGCATCCACCCCCGCCGCGTGTAGCGCGGCCGCATCGGTTTCAAGGCGCGCCGTGTCCACGCCACGGGGCGGCACGATCTCCACGGACGTCACGAACTGACCCGCGGCCAGCTTGGCGCCGAACCGCGAGCGGGCGGCCAGTGGCGTCGGCTCGCGGCCCACCGGGGCGTCTGCCGCCACCGACGCGGCGGCGCTGCGGTCGTTGCCCAGCGTGACGCGGGTGCGGGGCGCCAGCGGTCGCACCCCTTCCACCATGGCCTTGATATGCTCGGGCGTCGTGCCGCAGCAGCCACCGACGATCTTGGCCCCCGCCTGGACCAAATGGCGCGCGTAGGTGGCCATGTACTCGGGGCTGGCCATATACATGGAGCGGCCCCCGACGTCGCGGGGCATGCCGGCGTTGGGCTGCGCCGACAGCTTCCGGGTGGTCACCGCCGTCATCCGCTCGACGGCCTCGAGAATCGTCTGCGGGCCCACCGAACAGTTGAGGCCGATCACATCGACCCCCCACTTGTCGAGCACGCGCGCGATGTCCTCGGGGCTGGCACCGTACGCCGTGCGCAGGTCAGGACCTACGGTGGCCTGCGCAATCACCGGCATGGCGGCATCCACCGCCCGCGCCGCGAGAATGGCCTGCTCCAGCTCCTCGAGGTCGGCAAACGTTTCCAGCAGGAAGCAGTCGGCGCCGCCAGCCTTGAGTGCCGTCATCTGTTCCACGAACAGCGCCTGGGCTTCATCGCGGCCAAGGGCACCGTACGGCTCCAGCCGCACGCCCAGCGGTCCCACGGCGCCGGCCACGAGCCGCTGCTCACCGGCCGCGTCGCGCGCCAGCTCTGCCGCCCGCTGGTTGATTGCGCTCACCTGCCCCTCGAGCCCGTACTGCGTGAGCTTGAGCCGGTTCGCCCCGAAGGTGTTGGTTTCCAGCACCTCGGCGCCGGCCTTCACGTAGGCCGCGTGGATCTCCCGCACCAGATCGGGAGCGCGCAGCACCAGCTCGTCGTAGCACTGGTTGATGAACACCCCGCGGGCGTACAGCATGGTGCCCATGGCACCGTCGAACACCACCACCTGCTCGGGGTCGAGGAGGCGGGCGAGTTGGGCGGCACGCAGGCCAGCCTGCGGCAATGGCTCCAATGGGTGCTCGGCGACGTTGGACATAGATATTTTATAAACTATGTCATCGACCGCCGCTGGCCCATCGAATCGCGCCTCCACGCTCCCCGCCCTCCTCGCTGAGCGCATCCTGCTCCTCGACGGCGGCATGGGCACCATGTTGCAGGAGTACCGGCTCGGCGAGGCCGAGTACCGGGGTACGCGCTTTGCCGACTGGCCGCGGGATCTCAAAGGGAACAACGACCTCCTCGTGCTCACGC
>JARIEX010000175.1 GCA_031127095.1 Gemmatimonadota bacterium | reverse complement strand
TGAATAGGTAGAAGTCGCTCAGGTCATGCAGCGGTCCGTTCAGCGTGAGGAACAACAGCAGCAGCGAGGCCACGAAGCTGAGTCGCTGCCCCGATGTGGGCCCCGGCGGCGCAGCGGCCGCCTCGAGCTGCGGGTGGGTCGCCTGAGCCATGTCCGGCACCGTCACCGGCACCCGATCCAGCGCGGACGGACCCTGACGCACGCGCCAGATGTAGGCCGCGCCAATGGCGGCGATACCGATCGCCGTACTGGGGTGGACCGTGAAATTCGACCAGCTGAGCTGGGCCGAGGGATGCAACAAGAGCGCGATCATAATGGAAAGTTACACGACAGCAGGCAGGGTAGAACCGAAAGTGGCCAGACACCAGCTGAACGCTGATGTCTGGCCACATGTTCTGGTGACGCGCAATCTCGCCGCTAGGTGAGCAGGCCGAGGCGCAACACGAGCTTCGAGAACAGGAACAGCAGGCCGACCAGCGTCAGTCCGGCCACCAGCAGCGGGCCGGTGAACAGCGACCGGAACAGCTTGTGGTCGTACTTGAGGTGCATGTAGTACATCACCACGATGTAGAACTTGACCGCCGACATGATGAGCATGCTGGGCACGTACACCCAGCTGTTTTCCCACGCCGGGATGTAGTAGGCCGAGACCTCGACCGCCGTGATGACCGTGAGGATCACGGCGATCTTCCAGTAGGTCGTCCAGGTGGGGTGGTGCGCTTCGTCGTGGGCGTGTCCAGCCGCCGGGGAGTGGTCAGCCATCACCGCCTCACTTGATCAGGTAGATGAGCGTGAAGATCGCGATCCACACCACGTCGACGAAGTGCCAGTACAGGGCGCAGATGTCGACGAGCAACGCGTCCGAGGGACGGAGGCCGCGCTTGTAGTCGATCGCGAGCAGCGTAAACAGCCAGAGCACGCCAGCCGTCACGTGCGCGCCGTGGAAGCCGGTCAGGGTGAAGAAGCTCGAACCGAAGAGGTTCGTGCGCATCGTCAGCCCTTCGTGAATGAACGACGTGAACTCGTACGCCTGACAGCCGAGGAAACCGATACCGAGCAGGCAGGTGGCCCAGAGCCAGATCTTCGACGAGCCGAGGATCCGCTCCCAGGCGGTGTGCTTGGGGACGTCCTTGTTCTGCACGGCCGCCAGCGCGAGCACCATCGCCAGCGACGACATGAGCAGCACGAACGTGGACGCCGACGTGACCGGGATGTTGAGAATCGCCGGGAACACTTCGCCCGTCGTCGGACTCGTCCACGCCTCATGCGGATACGGTCCGGCGGGGCTGCGTCCCTTGTAGATCAGGTACGTCGAGATGAGCGACGCAAAGAGCATGCATTCGGAGCCAATGAAGGT
This sequence comes from Gemmatimonadota bacterium, assembly GCA_031127095.1. GTDB lineage: Bacteria > Gemmatimonadota > Gemmatimonadetes > Gemmatimonadales > Gemmatimonadaceae > Gemmatimonas. The sequence continues at coordinate 5,176 of JARIEX010000175.1, read as the reverse complement.
CCAGATGGCGACTTTGCGATTGTCGAGCCCGAGCGAGGTGTAATGACCGCCGCCGTGCGCGTGGCCGTCGCCGTGAGCGGCGGTCGTGGGAGCCGTAGTGGCGGTCATCTTAGTGGTGATCCTCGAGCGGCGTGAGCAGCCAGGTGTAGAGCGAGCCAATCCAGAGGGCCGTACCCGCCAGCATGACGGCGACCGCGGTCGGGACGCTCGCGTCCATGAACAGCAGCCCGCCGAACATCACGATCAGTCCGAACGCGGTGACGAGCGGCCAGATCGATGGATTCGGCATCACGATGCCGAGTTCCTGTGACGTCGGAATGTGCTGTCCCTTCTCCTCCTCGTGCGTGGTCTCGTGCACGAGCTTCTCACCGCCCTTCATGTTCCAGAGCGGATAGCGCGACTTCACCTGCGGCAGTTCGGCGAAGTTGTAGTCGGGCGGCGGCGACGGAATCGTCCACTCCAGCGTCGCGGCCCCCCACGGGTTGCTCGACGCCGGCGTCCCGCCCTTCCAGCTCTTCCAGACGTTGATGAGGCCGAACAGCGTACCGATCATCAGGATGAGCGTGCCACCGGACGACATCGCGTTGAACAGGTCGAAACCCTGCCCCGCGTCGTACTGGTAGATGCGGCGCGGCATGCCGAGCAGGCCGCTGAAGTGCATCGGGAAGAACGTGAGGTTCATGCCGACGAACGAGATCCAGAAGTGCCAGTTGCCCAGCTTCTCCGAGAGGAACCGGCCGGTGAACTTCGGGAAGTAGTAGTACATGCCGGCGAACAGGCCGAACACCGAGCCGCCGAAGAGCACATAGTGAAAGTGCGCCACGACGAAATACGTGTCCGTCTGCTGGAGATCGGCCGGCGGCGACGAGTGCATCACGCCGGAGATACCGCCCACCGTGAACATGCCCACCAGCGCAACGGCGAACTTCATGGCGACCGTGAACTTGATCTGGCCGCCCCACATGGTGGCCATCCAGTTGAAGATCTTCACGCCCGTCGGGATCGCGATCAGCATCGTGGTCAGCGAGAACACCGCGTCCGCGATCGGGCCCATGCCCACCGAGAACATGTGGTGCGCCCACACGCCGAAGCCGAGGAAGCCGATCAGGATACCCGAGTACACCATCACGGGATAGCCGAACAACGGCTTGCGCGAGAACGTGGGCAGCACTTCGGACACGAGGCCGAAGGCCGGCAGGATCAGGATGTACACCTCAGGGTGACCGAACACCCAGAAGAGGTGCTGCCAGAGCAGCGGGTCGGCGCCCTTGGCGATCGTGTAGAAGTTCGTGCCGAAGAAGCGGTCGAACTGCAGGAACACGAGCGCGACGGTGATCACCGGGAAGGCGAGCACCACCAGGAACTGCACCACGAACGACATCCACGTGAAGATCGGCATGCGCATGAGCGTCATGCCCGGCGCCCGCATGTTGATGATCGTCGTGATGAAGTTGAACCCGGCCGCGAGCGAGGAGATACCGAGGATCTGCAGACCGATCACCCAGAAATCCATGTTGTGCTGCGGCGAATACGCCTTCGTGCTGAGCGGCGCGTAGCCGAACCAGCCGCCGTTCGGCGCCATGGACCAGAAGATCGGCAGCGTGATGAAGATGCCGCCGAGCAGGTAGATCCAGTAGCTGAACGCGTTCAGACGCGGGAACGCGACGTCACGCGCGCCGATCTGCAGCGGGATCAGGAAGTTGAAGAACGCTGCCGAGAGCGGCATGACGGCGAGAAAGATCATCGTCGTGCCGTGCATCGTGAACAGCTGGTTGTACATCTCGGCCGAAATGAGCTTTCCGTTGGGCGTCGCCAGCTGTGCGCGAAGGATGGCGGCCTCGAGGCCGCCAACAACGAAGAAGAACAGGCCGGTGATCAGATAAAGCGCCCCAATGCGCTTGTGGTCCACCGTGGTGAGCCAGGACCACACGCCGGTTGTCGACGGTGCGGCCTTGGCGGCGGTGTACGGGGGCGCGGCAGCGATGGTTGCCATCGGTGTCGTTGGTCAGCGGTGACGGTGACTTACTTCAGGGCCTGGAGGTACGCGACGATGTCCGCGACCTCCGCGTCGGTCAAACCGCCGACGTTGACCACCATCTTGGTTTTCGGATCCGTCACACCCTTGCCAAGCGAGGGCATGATGGAGCCAGGCTTCATGTGCGGGGCACTCTTGATCCAGTACGACAGATGCTTGGTGTCGTTGGGATACAGACCGCCGGCGATCGTGTGCCGCGAGCCCACGTGCGTGAGATTCGGCCCCACCACCGCGATGTTGTACGGCGTCCCGCCGATCGCGTGGCAGCCGATGCAGCTGGACCGGCTGTACGTCTGCCGGCCGCGCTCTGCATCGCCGGTGCCGATGACGGCGTCGTCGAAGCTGATCTGATTCGTGAGCGGCGTCTTGGGAATCGTGTAGCTGAAGTCCTTCTCGATCTTCTCTTTCGGGAACGCCCACACCGGCACCGGCGCCACCGGCACCGGCGCGGCCGCACCGGGCGCCGCAGCCCCCGTGGTCGCCGCCACCTGCAGCACCGGCGTGCTCCCCGTGCCCGACGGCACTGGCGCCACCGCCGGCGCGGCGCCGGCGGGCAATGCCGCGACGGCCGGGAAGATCGCCGGCTGCTGCTGATGCGCCGTCCACTGCGCGAACTCGGCCGGCGTCACCGTGAACACGCGGAACCGCATGTTGGCGTGTGACGGCCCGCAGAACTCGGCGCAGAACCCGTTCCACGCCGACGACGGGAGATCCGCGTTCGGGGTGAACCACAGGTAGTTCGTGCGGTTCGAGATCAGATCGCGCTTGCCGCCCATCTGGGGAATCCAGAACGAGTGCAGCACGTCTAACGTCTTGAGTTGGAAGCTCACCGTCCGGCCGTTCGGCAGATACAGCTCGTTCGCCGTCGTGATGCCGTACTGCGGATAGCGGAACTCCCACCACCACTGGTGACCGATCACCTCGACCTGCAACGCATCGGGGGCGGCTTTGGCCTGCGTCTTGAAAATCGTGCGGACCGTCGGAATCGCGATGAAAATCAGGATGACGGCCGGAATGGCCGTCCAGGTGATTTCGAGCGCGGTGTTGCCATGCACCTGCTTCGGCACCCCGCCATCAGGACGACGGCGGAACTTGAAGATGGTGTAGACGAGGGCTGCCTCGACGGCGACGAAGACCAGCGTGCCCCAGAAGAGCAGCTTGTCCCACAGCGCATCGATCGCGGCGTTGTACTCCGAGTTCGGGTTGAACGTCGAATTCGGATACTCGCCGCCGCACGCTGCAAGCCCGAAGGCCAGAGCACTCAGCAGCGCGACGGACGCCATCCGCCGCGGGCGGAACGTGCCAACCATGCCGGTTCCTGAGAGAGTGGAAGAGCTCATGCGCGCACGGACGCGCGCGATGGTGGAGGGCCGATCGTGTGATCGCATATTCAATGCTAAACCGACGTTTCTCACTGCCGCAAGCAATTCCCTGTATCGCGATGGATCTTGGCGAAACTTCCTGGGAATGAGTAACTATCTTTAGCCCATTTTGATGGTTTTTGAGTCCTAGTCCAGTCCGAACGCGACCGCTCGGACGGCGAGTGATTTGGTCGGCAATCGCGATGCGACGCCGTCGTTTCCGCATCGGACGCCGGATCGTCCTCCTGCCGTGACTACCTGCCTCCGGCCGATCCGGCCCCGCTGATGACCCTGCTCCGCCTCTCCACGATCCGGGCGCGCCTGATCGCCGGCTTCGGCACCTCTGTCGGACTCCTGCTGCTCGCCGGCCTGCTGGGCTGGTACGGCCTGAAGCGGACGAGCGCCGAGGCCGATGCCACCGTGCGGGCGTTGACCGATCGGGCGGAGTTCACCGAGCGCACCAGCACGACGGTGCTGCGCGAACTGGTGGCCGGGCTCCGCTATCTCACCAGCCGCTCCCCCGACGATGAGCGGCAGTATCTCGAGTTAGTCGGCGAGGCAAACCGACTGCGGCGTGAGGCGCTCACGCAGATGACATTGCGCCCCGACGAGCGACGGCGGCTCGAGGCCATTGGCGCCTTGCAGGCCACCCTCGAGGAGCGCATCGCCGTGACGCAGGCGTGGCAGGCGGCGGGGAACGAGGTCAACGCGCAGCGTACCCTGCAGGCAACCGCGCGGGACATGCAGGCCATTGAAGCGGAGTTGGCGGGACTCCGTCTGGCGGTGCGCGAGGGGGCGGAGGACGCGATCGAGCGCATGCGCGATGGGCTCTGGCGCTCCGAGCTGCTGTTGGCGCTCGTCGTCGCGGCGGCCTTCGGGGTCGCAGCCTTTTTCGGCCTCTCCACGGCGCGCGCCGTGACCGAGCCGCTGGGGCGGCTGCGGAACGAGATGATGGCCATTGGCGCGGGCGACCTGCGCCACCCTGAAGTCGCACTCCACCGAAGCGGTGTCGCCAGCGAGTACGCGGAACTGATCGAGGCGATGCAACAGGCCCGGGAGCGCCTGCGACGGCTGCTGCAGAAAGTGCAGGAGGAGGCCGACCGCGTCGCGAGCGCCGCCGGTGAGTTGACGGGATCGGCGTCGTCGGCCGCCGCCTCGTCGCAGCACGTGACCGGCGCGGTCACCGATATCTCGCGGGGGGCGGCGGGCCAGCTCATGGCCCTCAACGCCGCAAGCGAGACGGTAACACAACTGGCCGAGGCGGGCGCCACGATCGCCGATGCGGCGGAGGAAACCGATCGCGTGGGCCGGGATATCCGCGGAACGACCAACCGCACGCGCGAGCAGGTGCAGCGGGCCATCGATACGCTGCTGGGGGCACGGGAGGTGGTGGCGGCCTCGCGGGCGGAGATGGGCTCGCTGCGGGATGCCACCAGTGTGATCGACGATTTCGTCGGCGTGATCTCCGAAATCGCGACGCAGACGAATCTGCTCGCCCTGAATGCCGCGATCGAGGCCGCGCGCGCCGGGAGCGCCGGCCGCGGCTTCGCGGTGGTGGCCCACGAGGTGCGCGTGCTCGCCGAGCAAAGCGCCGGGGCCGCGGATCAGGTCACGGACAGCGTGAAGCGGATCCGGGCGCGTATCGCGAGTACGTCCAGCGCCGTCGAGTCTGGCGCAACCCGGTTGCGCGACGTGGAGACGGTGGCCGAAGGCGTGGGTGAGGCACTCTCGCAGATCGAGCACGCCGTCGCGCAGGTGGAAGGTGCGGCCGCCCGGGTGT
>JARIEX010000174.1 GCA_031127095.1 Gemmatimonadota bacterium | reverse complement strand
CGGCACTCAGCTCCGCGCGGCCGGCCAGCGACCAGAGCAGCAGCGCATCCAGCACGGGATCGCGCGGTGCCTCCGGCGGCAGTTGGCGGCGTAACGACGGCCAATCGAGGGGAAGCCCGGCCGCGGCGCACGCGTGCGTCAGGGCCCGCTGTTCGAGCAGCAGGCGCACCGCGAGGAACTCGGCCAGCGACACCGGACCGCCGTCGGGATGTTCTTCCGGGTGGCGCTCGAGGCGGGCGAACATGCCGCTCCACCCCGGGAGCGCCAGCGCCGTGGCCAGCAGGAACGGCTCCACGTCGTCGCCGGTGACCCCGAGTGCCACGAGGAGACGTCGGATGATGTCGGCCGGCGCTTCACCCGCGGCGAACACGGCGCGCATGTCCAGCTCGACGCCGCGGCAGGCCCGCGGCGGGGAGGCGCCGTCTACGTACGATTCGGCCACGGCGCGGAGGAACCCCGCGGCACGGTACGGCGCCTGCACCTGCGCCTGCCCCTGATCGAGAAATCCCGACGAGAGGCGGATGAGCTCCCCATGCACCGCGATGTCCGGATCGGGCTGCCCATGCGCGACGAGCAGGTCGCGGTGCCGCTGCGGGTGTCGTTCGTCGGGCGGGGTCGGGCGCGGCCCGCGCGCCACGCGCGCTTCGCAGGCCGCCCATCGGGCGCGGTCGTGGTCATGGCACGGGGCCGCCGTGCCGGCGCGCAACAGGAAGCGCAGCGCGGCGGCGTCGTCGGTGTCGGCGTCGCTCACCGTGAGGTGCGTCCACAACGCCGCGCGTGACAGCCCGGGCAGGATCGTGTCGGCGCCGGCGGCACCGAGCCGACGGTCTACCTCGAGCCGCACATCCGTTTCGGCCACGCGTCCCTGCGCGAGCGCCGCGCGGAACTCGCGCAGGCTCAGGTACGGGCGTGCACCGAGGGCGGCGGCGCCGGCCTGCACCCCCTCGTGAAAGGGGAGGTGTTGAAAGGCGTGCAGGGTGTTGTGGTGAATGAACACCCCGATCGGCCCCTGATCGGGCAGAATGCCGTGCGCCGCGGCGAGCGCGCGCGCAACCGGGTCGGCGGTGTCCCTGCCCGCATGCGCGGCGCCGGACACGATCAGTGCCCGCCGCCAGCCTGCGCCTGCGTGAGATCGATGCCGCGCACAGATACGGTGATGTTCCGGCGGACGGCGTCTTCGATGAAGGTCGCGATGACTTCCTTCACATCGTGGTCGATGTACTCGCCCGTCCCGTCGATGACCACGGCCTCGCCGTCGTTGACTTCGTCGAGTGTGGCGACGATGCCCGGCTTGGACACGAACGTGCCGTCGCGGCGGAAGCGCAGCTGCCACACGCCGGCATCATCCTTGGCGGCGACCACCGCGCGCTTGGAGTTCTCGTAGAGCACGAACATGATGCCCATCACGATCCCCACGATGACGCCCTTGAGCAGGTCGAGCGTCAGGACCGCGGCGATGGTGATGGCGAACGGCAGCAGCTGCGTGAGGCCGAGCCGAAACTGCGTGGTGAACAGGGCCGGCTTGCACAGATTGAGGCCAACCTGAATCAGGACGGCGGCCAGTGCGGCCAGCGGAATGCGGTTGAGCAGCGGTCCGGCAAAGACCACGGCGACCAGCAACAGCACGCCGTGCACCAGCGACGACAACCGCTCGCGTCCACCCGCGGCCACGTTGGCGCCGCTGCGCACGATCACGGCCGTGACGGGCAACCCGCCCAGCAGCCCCGACACCGCGTTGGCGGCGCCCTGCGCCAGTAGTTCGCGGTCGGGAGGACTGTGCCGCTTGAGCGGATCCAGCCGGTCTACGGCCTGCAACGACAACAGCGTTTCGATGCTGCCCACGATCGCGATTGTGGCACCCGCGATCCACACCGCGGGGGTGCCCAAAACACCCCACTCGGGACGTGGCAGCGCCGAGTACAGCGCGCCGATGCCGCCCAGTGGTACGTCCACGTAATGCCGCGCGTCCAGCGCGAACGTGGGTGACGATGCCAGCACGCTGGCCAGCACACTGGCCACCACCACCGCCACGAGGGCAGGGGACAAGAGCTTGATCGACGCCAGCGGCGTGCGCTTCCAGCCGTACAGAATGACCAGCGACACGAGCGTGATCGTGACCGCGCCCGCGCGGTGACCGGAGAGCAGCGTGGCGAGGCCGCCGTCGGAGCCCACCGCCACCGGCAGCTGCTTCATGATGATCGTGATGCCGATCGCGGCCAGCATCCCCTTGATCACCGCCGAGGGCACGAGGGCGGCGAAGCGTCCGGTCCGCAGGAGTCCGAACACCACCTGCAGCACGCCGGCGATGATGACCGCCGTCAGGAACGGATTCACGCCGCCCAGGCGCTGCACTTCGACCAGCACGATCGAGGTGAGTCCGGCCGCCGGCCCTGTGACGGAGAGGGCGGAGCGGCTGATCCACGGGACCACCAGTCCGCCGACGATCCCGGCGATCAGGCCGGAGACGGGGGGGACACCACAGGCGACGGCAATGCCGAGGCACAGGGGGAGCGCGACCAGAAAGACGACGAAACCGGCAACGGTGTCTTCTTTGGGGTGGCCGAACATCGAGGGGTACTGATGCATGGGCGTCGGGCGGGCGGCGGGGACGTGAGGCAGCGAATGGGGATAAGATAGGTTTGGTATCCCTCCCTGCCCAGCGCTGCGGCGTGTTTGGTGCCCCGGCCACGCTCAGCGGGGGCGCTGGACGTGCACCGTGTACACGCGATCGAACCGGTGGCAGTCCACCACGGTGCCCGGCAGGTCGAACGTGCGCCCAACGAGCCGCACCCGCCGCGCGGGAGCGAGTGCGCGTCCGCTGTACACGCAGAACCCGCCCCGCGAGCGATCCCACGAGCGGTCCCGCAGGCGCACGTCGATCGGCGCCGTATCGCCATCGACGTACAGTCGTGCCCACTCCGCGCTGGCGCCCCGTGGCACGACGCGCCGGTCGCCCGGCGTGGCGCGCGCGGCATCATATCGCGCACGCCGGTCGGTATCGGAGAGCACGGCAAAGGCATCGTTCAGACGCAGCGCCGTTGCGTGGTCGCCACCCACATCGGGGTGGTGCAGCGCTATCAACGCCCGGTAGGCGCCGCGGATCACTTCCGTGGGCGCATCGCTCTGTACATGTAGCAGGCGATAATGGTCGCGGCGGTCAGTCGTCATGCGATGTGAAAGCAATCCGCATCCACCGCGGCCCGCAAACGACGATCCCGTCTGTAGCGCGCACGGCTGAGCAGCCGCAGCGCGATGTCACGGATCAGCGTGGTCGCGCGCGGTCGTATTGCGGCGGCCACGCGATCGCCACACCCAGCTCCTGCGCGGCCGCCAGCGGCCAGCGTGGATTCCGCAACAGTTCGCGCCCCATCAGCACCACATCGGCATCACCGTTGGCGATGATCTGCTCGGCCTGCGCCGCCTCGGTGATCAGCCCGACCGCCGCGACGGGGATCTCCGCCTCGTCACGGATGCGACGCGCGAAGGGCACATGATACCCGGGCGCCACGGCGATCTGTTGATGCGCCGCGAGCCCGCCGGACGAGCAGTCGATGAGGTCCACGCCGTGCGCCCTGAGGCGCGCGGCGAGCTGCACCGATTCGTCCACGGTCCAGCCACCGTCGGCCCAGTCGGTGGCCGAGAGGCGCACGAACAGCGGCAGATCGACCGGCCATACCGCACGCACGGCGTCGGTGACCTCGAGCAGCAAGCGGATGCGGTTCTCGAACGACCCACCGTAGCGGTCGGTGCGTTGATTGGCGAGCGGCGACAGAAACTCGTGCAGCAAGTAGCCGTGCGCGGCATGCAGCTCCACCACCTGAAAGCCGGCCGTCGCCGCACGCACGGCGGCCGCACGAAACGCGGCGATCACCTGCGCGATGCCGTCCAACGACAGCTCGTGCGGCATCGGATAATCCGGCGCGAACGGCACCGCGCTCGGTGCCATCACGTTGTCCCATCCGCCCTGTTCGGCACTCACCGCACCGGTTCCCTCCCACGGCCGGCGCAGACTCGCCTTGCGCCCGGCGTGCGCGAGCTGGATGCCCATGGCGGCACCCTGCGCGCGGCAGAAGTCGGTGATGCGGCGCAGCATCGGCACCTGCGCGTCGTCCCAGAGCCCGAGGTCGTACGGACTGATACGCCCTTCGGGGAGCACTGCGGTTGCCTCGGCGATCACCAGCCCCGCGCCTCCGGTGGCGAAGGCGCCGAGATGCACCAGATGCCAGTCGGTGGCCAGGCCGCGCTCAGCGGAATACTGGCACATCGGCGAGACGCCAAGGCGATTGCGCAGCGTGAGGCCGCGGAGCGTGAGCGGGGTGAACAGGGCCGGCATCATCGTGGTACGCCCGCGGTTGGGATCGAGGAACGGTCAGTCGCGATGTCGCAAGGTTAGCGACGTGGCGCCTCGTTCAGGCGGGCCGACACGAAATCCCACGCGCGACCGCTCCCGAAGTGCATGGCCGCCACGCGTCCCTGCTTGTCCCGGACGAACCACGCCGTCTCCCCGCTGTCGCCAAAGGCGTCGCGATAGGTGGCCGGCATGGTGTCCGCCACTCCGGCGCGTGGGCTGATCACGAGGCGGTCGCCGGCGGTGCTGACGGTGAACGTCACCCCGATCTCGTCGTTCCGGTACCGGCCGGCGATCGACGCGAGCTCGGCCGCGGTAGGCTTCCATCGGCTGGCCGCCATGAACGTGTGGACCACCGTGTCGCGGTCAGCCGTGGGCACGTGCAGCGAGACCGGCGCGCCCGCCGCATCGGTGGTAAACCGCACGCGTGCCGTACCCATCCGGTACCCGCCGTCGCGGAGTGCCGTGATGGCGGCACCGCCGTCGCGGCGCAGCTGGCCATTGGCGGTGTCGAGCACCATCACCGTGTTGCTACGCGTGTCGCGGTAGATCCCCGCCAACCGTGCGATGGCGGCCCCGTTGGCCGGTATGGTGTCGGGGGCCGCCGCGCGCGGCAATCCCGGGACCATCGCATCGACGATGGCGTGCGTGTACGCCGTGGCGTTCGCACCGGCCGCGTTGCACATCACCGCGATCGACAGGTCGTCGCGCTCCGGGTAACGCGCCAGGAACGTGCTGTAGCCCGCCGTCGACCCGCTGTGCGCCACCTCGCGCAGCCCGCGGTAGTTCATCACCATGAGTCCCAGCGCGTACTGAATCGGCTGACCGCTGGTGAGGGTCATCTGGCGCGTCAACGAATCCACCACGCCCGCGCCCAGCGTCTTCTTCGTGAGATGCGCATTCCACGCGAGCCAGTCGCCGACCGTGGTGAGCAACCCGCCCGCCGCGATCACGTTGTCGCCCGGCATGTCGAGATGCCAGCCGTCGGCGCGGCGTGCGTATGCCTGCGACAGCCCCGGCACGATGCGCGTGAAGTCGTCGCGCCACTGCGTGTTCGTCAGGCCGAGCGGCGCGAAGATGCGTTGCGTGGTGAACTGCGTGAACGACATGCCACTCACGCGTTCCACCACCGTACGCAGCAGCAGAAAGCCCGAGTTCGTGTACGAGTAGTAGTCGCCCACCGGGTAGTTGAGCGCCGTCTGGTGCGTGATCAGTTCGAACGCGTCACTTTGGGTGTGCACCCGCGTGCCGCGCGGCCACCCTTGCCACGCCACGAGGTTGCTCCATTCCCGCAGGCCGCTCGTGTGCGTGAGCAGGTTACGGAAGGTGATCGTGCGGCCGTACATGGGTAGCTCAGGCAACACCGTGCGGGCGTCGTCGTCGAGCTTGAGTTTGCCGTCCTGCACCAGCAACATCACCGCGGCCGCCGTGAACTGCTTGGCCACCGACCCCGATTCCAGGATGGTGCCCGGGAGAATGGGGCGGGCGCCGGCCAGATCGGCCATGCCATACCCGCGGGTGAGCAACACGGCGCCCCCCTGCGCGATGCCGACGGCACAACCCGGCGTGTGCGTGGAGTTCCAGGCGGCGAAGACCTTGTCGGTCACCGCCGCGAGATCGGCGCGCTGGGCGCCAGCCGCAGGGGCGAATGTCGCGAGCAGGAGCGCGACGCGGGAAGCGATGCGAGGTGTCATGCGCCGAATGTACGGCGCCCGCTACCGCTAGGGCAACGCGAACGCCACGTACGTCCCGCCGCTCGGCGCGCCGTTCTTGCCGCCCCCGCAGGCGATCACGAGGTACTGCTTGCCATCCACCATGTAGGTGCTGGGCGTGGCGTTGCCGGCCGCCGGCAGCTTCGCCTCCCACAAGAGCTTCCCGGTGCGCTTGTCGTAGGCACGGATCTTGTTGTCGTAGGTGGTGGCCGCGATGATCAGCAGGCCGTTCTCCGTCACGATCGCGCCGCCGTAGTTGTCGGTGCCGGTGTTCTTGATGCCCTTTGCCGCGAGCTTCGGATACTCGCCAAAAGGAATCGACCACTTGATGGTGCCGGCGTTGAGGTCGATCGCGTTGAGCGTGCCCCAGGGCGGCTTGATCCCCGGATAGCCTTCGTGGTCGAGGAAGATGTCGAAGAACGCCGTGCGATACGGCAGCATGTACGGCGTCGTGCCCACGAGCGCGGCCGAGTTGTCCTTGCCGGTCACCAGGTAGTTCACGATGTCGGTCACGGCGCCGCCTTCGAGCGCGGTGCCGAA
>JARIEX010000173.1 GCA_031127095.1 Gemmatimonadota bacterium | reverse complement strand
GCCAGCAGCTCCTCGTGCGTGCCCATCGAATCCACCGCGCCCTCGTTGAGCACGAGAATGCGATCAGCCATGCGCACGCTCGAGAACCGGTGCGAGATCAGCATGCTCGTGCGCCCCGCGCTCAACGCCTTGAAACGCTGAAACACCTCGAACTCCGCCCGCGCGTCCAGCGCCGCCGTGGGTTCGTCGAGCACCAGCAGCTGCGCGTCACGCATGTAGGCGCGGGCGATGGCCAGCTTCTGCCACTCACCGCCGGATAACTCCACGCCCGTGGCAAACCGCTTGCCAATGGGCTGCTCGTACTGCCCCGGCAACCGCGCAATCATCTCCGCGGCCAGACTCTGCTCGGCCGACTGCACAATACGGGCGTGGTCGTCGCGTGCGTCGATGCGCCCCACGGCAATGTTCTCGCCGGCCGTGAGACTGTAGCGCACGAAATCCTGAAAGATCACGCCCACGTTGGCGCGCAGAGCGTCGAGGTCGTACGCGCGCAGGTCGTGGCCATCGAGCAGAATACGCCCCTCGGAGGGTTCGTACAGGCGCGCCAGCAGCTTCACGATGGTGGTTTTCCCGGCACCGTTCTCGCCCACCAGCGCCAGCGTTTCCCCGGCATGCAGCGTGAACGACAAGTGACGCACCGCCCACCGCTCGGTACCGGGATACTGAAAGCCCACGTCCTGAAACTCGAACCCGATCGCAATCGGCGTCGGAAACGCGCGCGCCTGCGCCGGTGAGTAAATGCGCGACGTGATCGTAAAGAACGAGAACAGGTCGTCGAGATACAACGCCTGACTGGCCGTGCTGGAAAATCCCACCAGCAGATTGGCCAGCAGGTCACCCAGCCGGCGGAAGGATCCGGCCAGAAACGTGAGATCGCCGATGCTGAACTGACCGGTGAGCGTACGCCACGCGATGTAGCCGTAGGCGGTGTAGTAGCCGGCGGTGCCGATCGCGGTGAGGAGTCCCATCGTAGTTTCGCGCTTGATGGCGAGCGCACGATTGGCGCGGTACATGTCGAGCGAGATGTCGCGAAAGCGGTCGATCAGGAAGCGGTTGAGGCCAAAGATCTTCACTTCCTTGGCCGTCTCTACGCTCGCACCCGTTTGCCGCAGGTATTCCAGCAGCCGACGCTGCTGTGTGCGCGACCACTGCAGCGCGTACTCGAGCGCGTTGAAGTGCGCTTCGCCCACGAACGCCGGCACGAGTGCCACCAGGAGCAGCACGATCAGCCACGGCGCGTACACCACGAGTCCGGCGGCGAAGCTGACGATCGTGATCAGCGTCTGCACCTGACCGAACACCTGCCCCATCACGCCCAGCCCCTGAAACGTCTGCGTGCGCGCGCGCTCCAGCCGGTCCTGCACCTCGCTGTCCTCAAACTGTTCGAGATCCAGCGTGGCCGCGTGCTCCATGAGGCGCGTGGTGGTGCTGATCGAGAACTGCAGCCCCAGCATGCGATCCACCAGCAACCCCGCGCGCGACAGCGCATCGGCGGCGATCGCGAGCACGAACTCGAGCAGGATGAGCTGCATCGTGTGGTCCAGCAGGCCGCTGGCCACCCACGCGCGCCACGTGTCGGGGTGCCCCGGCAGCGCCGCCGTGCGGATCACCTCGTCGATGATCAGCTTGCCCACGTAGAGCGTGCTCACCGGCAGCAGCGAACGCACCAGCCGGATGGTCATCGTGGCCATCGTCAGCGGCGCGCTGGTGCCCCACACGAGCAGGAACAGCGGGCCGACGTGCCGGAGCGCGCCCAGCCGTTCGCGGAACGACTTGATCGGTGGCGGCGACTGCCGCGGACGGGCCATGGTCAGACGCCGCGCGCGGCGTGCGGACCGGGGATGCGATGCATCATCGCAATCTGGCAGGAGACGATCGCGGCGGCCACGGCGCCGCATCGTCGCCACGCAACACGTGACACCCTGCCGGATCGGTTAGGTTGCAGCAGTCGGCGGGCATTCCCCGCGCAGAACCACCAGAGACCGGATGAGGGCGGATGTCGCGGGCTTTTCTCAGAGATGATGCGGAAGGCGAAATGCCGCGCCGTAACTACAACCTCCCCGATCGCAGCGATCCCGGCTACGATCGCGCCTGCGCCCGCGCGCTGCTGGAAGCCGCGCGGGTGAACGAAACGCAGCTCGCCGAACGGGCCACCGGGTACTACTGGGGCGAACCGCTGCTCAAGCCGTACGTCGAGGCTATGCGCCTCGAAGCGGAACAGCAGGGGGACGACCGGGCCGAGCAGCTCGCGCGCCGCTTCCTCGCGTAACGGCCCGGCGCCCCCGGCGCTTACGCCTTCGCCGCCGCGGCCGCCAGCTGGGCCTGCATGCGCTTGCGGAACCGCTCGGCAATCATGCGTCCCATCTCCGTTTCCTTGGCCACCCACTCGGCGTTGCGGAAGCCGATCGGGTTGACCTGCGCACGATACTCGTCCAGCCACGGCTCGATGCGCGAATACAGCAGCAGCCCTTCGCCGTTGCTCTCGAGCATGAAGTCGGCATGCATCACGCCGTGCCGCGCCATCGCGTACGTCATTTCCCAGTAGCTCGAGCACTGGCGGAACGCCGCGTTGGCCGGATGGTCCCCCTTCGTGATGGCGAGCACGTCCGCAAAACTCGTGGGATGAAACGTCGAGATGACGAGCGTGCGCGAGGCACGCATCAGGTCTTCACGGCGCAGCTCGTACAGCCGGAGCACGAGCTCGGCATCATGATGGTCGGGATATTCCTTGAGAGGCACGAAAGACTCGGCAGTGGGGGGAATGGGCACGCGGCGTGCCGGTGGTCAGCGCACGCTCGCCGGGCGGAGTATTGTCCGCTCCGACGCCCTTGGCAACCACGCCGCGCCGCCGCGCGCGGCGTACATTTTGGCCATGCCGCATTCCGTGTCTCCTGATGCGCCCGTGTTGCTGCGCCCTCCACGCCCCGGCGACTTCGGCTGGGTGGTGCACCGGCACGGCGTCCTGTATGCCCGCGAATACGAATTCGACAGCCGCTTCGAGGCCCTCGTGGCACGCGTGATCGCCGATTTTCTGCGTGATTACGACGCGACACGCGAGCGCGCGTGGATCGCCGAGCGCGACGGCGAGATCATCGGCTCGGTGTTTCTGGCGAGCGCCGACTCGACGACCGCGAAGCTGCGCCTGCTGTATGTCGAACCCACGGCGCGCGGCCTCGGCGTGGGGACCGCGCTGGTCCGCGCCTGCATCGCCGCCGCACGGGAGATGGGCTACACGCGCCTGGTGCTGTGGACCAACGCCGTGCTCACGGCGGCGCGCGCCATTTATGTGGCCGAGGGGTTCCGCCTCACCGGGACGGAGCCGCACGCACTGTTCGGACCGGAGCAGCTGGGCGAGACGTGGGAGCTGCGGCTCACCGAGGCCGCCCCCGATCGCCCCCCGATCGCATCACCGGCGTAGCCCGCCCGCCTTACCCCCGCAGCATCCCGTCGTCCCGACGTGTGTCGTCCCGACGACCGTCGAGCGGCGGCACGACATAGGGCTCCCACTGCTGCAGCGTCGCCCGCAGGCGCCAGCCGGCGGGATCGGCCGTGGGGTCGGGGTCAAGCGTGGTCGAGAGCACCGTGAAGCCGGGGAGCGCGGCCACCTTGCCCGTGGGCAGACGCTTGTGCCATGTGCCGTCGTGCAGCGGGACATCGTCGGTGTAGCGCCCGTCGGAGGCGCGCCCGAACACCCGCATGGGATCCAGCCGCGCGCTGGCCCCGCCGGCACGGCGATCGACACTGATCGCCGACAGCCAGAGCCGGCCGGCGTATTCGAGGGTCACGCCGAACTGCAGCTGCCGCGTCATCTCGCGTGTGGCCATGAGCCGCGCAAAGAACCCCGACGGCACCGGACGGCGGCGCGACTCGAGCACCACCGGGGCCGTGAGCTGGACAGTGCCGTCGGCGTCGGTGATCAGCGCGATCCCGGCCGTGGGGGCCTGCCAGTCGCCGGCGGTGCCAAGGACGACGCGGATCGGGACATCGGCGGCGGGCGACTTGTCGGGGTGCAGGACCGTCACCTGCACGTCGAGGCGCACGGGGCGCGTCGTGGGAATCTGATTCACAGCACAAGATACTCGTGCGCCGAAATGCCCCCACGCACGATAACTTGCCGTGGCGTTCCCGTCCCTGACCGCCTCTCTCCATGAACCGAATCCCCATGCGGATGCTGTCGCTGGCCGCGCTCTGCGTGGTGGCCGGGTCGTGCAGCGGATCGCCGCCCGCGGTGCCCGACGGACGTGCGGCGGCGACGCCGTCGGCTGAGCGGCCGCCGCTGCGCTGGGGTGGCGACGCCGAAGGTGGGGCACCGTTCGTGGAGGCCGACGCGGCCGATCCGGCGCGCGTGCGCGGCTTCGACGTGGAGATCGCGTCCATGATCGCGCAGGGGCTGGGGCGCACCCCGCAGTTCGTGCAGGTGGCCTGGGCCTCGATCGAACCGTCGGTGGCGCGCGGCGACGTTGCCATCGGCATGTCGGGGCTCGAGGACCGGCCGGTGCTGCACACGCGCTTCGCCGTGTCGCTCCCGTACTACGAATTCCGCGAAGTGCTCGCCGTCCGCGCCGCCGACAGCGCCCGCGTGCACACGTTGGCCGACCTGCGTGGCCGACGGGTGGCCACCCTCGGCGCCACCATGGCGTGGGAGATGCTGCTGGTTGCGCAGCGCACGCACGGTGTGGTGCCGGTGTCGTACGACGACGACGTGCACCCCTACAGCGATCTCGTGAGCGGCCGCGTGGACGCGGTCCTGCTGGACCACGTGCTGGCCGAACGGTCGCTGCGCCGCATCGGCGGCTTCGTGATTCAGCCCGCACCGCTGGCGCGTGGACACTACGTGGCAGTGATGGCCGCCGGTGATACGGCGCTGCGCGACAGCGTCAACGCCACCCTGCGCGCGCGTATGCGCGACGGGTCGCTGGAGCGCGTCTTTCGCACGTGGAACGTGTGGGACGCACAGCAGGCGCAGTACCAGCAGCGGCTGCTCGCCGACGCCCCCACGCCGGCCGGCACACCCACGGCCACCCCGACGGAGGTACCGACGCCCACGGCCGCCGCCTCGATGGCGACGTACCTCCCGGCCCTGCTGCGCGCCGCCGCGATCACACTGCTGCTGTCGCTGCTCGCGATGGCGCTCGCCGTCACGATGGGCGTCCTGGTGGCGGCCGGACGCGTGTACGGCGCGCGGCCGCTGCGGCTACTGCTCACCGTGTACGTCGAAGTCATCCGCGGCACCCCGGTGCTGCTGCAGCTGTTCGTGCTGTACTACGGGCTGTCGGACGTAGTGCGCCTGCCGGCGTTCGCGGCCGCCGTGATCGGCCTCGGTCTCAACTACGCCGCCTACGAATCGGAGATTTACCGCGCCGCGCTCGAGGCGATCCCGGCGCTGCAACTCGAAGCGGCACGCACCCTCGGGCTCTCGGAGCTGCAGATCCTGCGGCTGGTGCGCGGCCCGCAGGCGCTGCGACTCGCGCTGGCGCCGATGACCAACGATTTCGTCGCACTCCTCAAGGACTCATCCCTCGTGTCGGTGATCACCGTGGTCGAACTCACCAAGCAGACCGCGATCTACGCCACCAACGCCGGCAGCTGGGCCATCCCCGGGGCGCTCTGTGCCCTCGTGTACCTCGCCATGTCGCTGCCGCTCTCGCACCTGGCGCAGCGACTCGAACGGCGCTGGCGGGTGACATGAGCCACGGAGGCACGTCCACGCTGCGCATCCGCGCGCTGCAGGCCGTCCGCGGCACCCAGCCGGTGCTGCACGGCGTCGACCTCGATGTCGCCGCCGGTGAGGTGTGCGCACTCATGGGCGTCTCCGGCGCCGGCAAGAGCACGGTGCTGCGCGTCATCGCGGCGCTGCAACCGTTTTCTGCCGGCACCGTGGCCATCGGCGACGTGCACCTCGCCCCGGGGCCGCTTCCCCCGGAATCACGGCTGCGCACCCTGCGGCGCCGGGTCGGCGTGGTCTTCCAGAGCCACGCCCTCTTCGAACACCTCACGGCCCTCGAAAACGTCATGCTCGCACCGGTGCACGCGCTGGGCGTCTCACGCGCCGATGCGCTGGCCACCGCCACCCGCCTGCTCGACTCGCTCGGCGTCGCCACGCGCGCCAATGCCTACCCGAAGCAGCTGTCGGGCGGCGAGGCACAGCGCGTGGCCATCGCGCGCGCCCTCGCCCCCGATCCGCAGCTGTTGCTGATGGACGAACCCACCTCCGCCCTCGATCCGGCGCGGCGCACCGCCCTCGCCGAATCGCTGCGCGCGCTCGCCGCGCAGGGACGCGGATTGCTCGTCGTCACGCACGATGTCGACTTCGCCCGCGCCGTCGCCGACACGGTGGTCGAACTCTCGCAGGGCGCGATGGCTCGTCGGGGACCGGCCTCGCAGCTGCTCCCGACACCATGAACCCGCGAGCCCCGGTGCGCGTCCACATGCGGCGCCTCGCCCGGCGCGTGGCTCTGGCCCTGCCGGTGGTGCTGCTCGGCGCCCTGCTGCCGGCGCAGGGGGCACCGGCCCGCGCCCGGTCCATCGTGTACGGCGTCGTCTTCGACAGCGTGGCCGGCCGGCCCCTCCCGCAGGCGCTGGTCCAGCTGGTGTCGGCCGACACC
>JARIEX010000036.1 GCA_031127095.1 Gemmatimonadota bacterium | reverse complement strand
GCGTCGATGAGGATCTTGTCCCCGTCGGGGACCAGCGCCAGATGTTCCACGACCTGCTCGAAGCTCTGCTCGTCGAGCGAGGTCGGCACGGTGATGACAGTGGTCACGGGGGGCTGAGCTCTCCGCGGAGATGATGCGCGAGGCCGGTGGCCCCACGATGCTCGACGTTGCGCGATGCGGCCTGATTCGCCGCGGCGAGCGCCTCCGTCAACATATCACCGGCCAACAGCCGCGAGAAACAGGTGGCCCCCCACACGTCCCCGCACCCGGTGGGATCCCCCGGGCCGTCCACGCGCGGCGGGACGCTGGGGACCAGACCGGTGCGGAGTGCCCCCAGTGCGCCATTGCCACCCCGCGGTGACGTGGAGAGCGCCGCATTGTGGCCGCGTCGGGGGGGCAGATCGGCCACGCGTTCGAAGCCGGGGGCCGCCACGTACACCGCCCCGCGCTTGCCGAGGGTGACGCAGAGGCAGGACACACCGGCGGCCATCGCGGTCGCGGCCAGCGCCATGGAATCGGGCGCCATCATCTGCATCTCTTCTTCGTTCACCTGCAGCACATCGAAGCACTCGCACCACGCGGCCACGTTGGGCAGTGGCTGCGCCACGCGCAGGCCGTCGGGGAGCACGGCCATGATCTTCATGTGCAGGTCGCAGTAGATCGGTCCCGCAAAGTGCGCGCGCACGAGCTGCGTGGTTTCGAGGTCCAGCTCCCAGCCGCTCAAAAAGTTGATGTACAGCGCATCCAGCTGCGCCGCTTCCAGCACCGGCTTGAGCCCCAGCCACGTCCACGCCGGCACCCCGCCGGTGAGATGCTCGGTGCGCCGCTCGTCGTCGAGATAGCGCAGCTCTACGCGATTGTTCGGATACGGCACGCCGATCAGTTCCGCATCGGGGGCCATGTGCCGCAGCGCCCGGCAGAACAGGCGCGCCCGATCCACGAGGTCGTCGCCCACGCGTGCAATGGGCACGATCTCCCAGTCATCGGACAGCGCGGCGTCGAGCGCGGACAACGAGTAGGTGATGCCGCCCCACTCCTCCACGGGCACGCTGCGCTTGTCGCGGCCGTGCAGCACGTCCCACACGAACGAGCCGATCACGCCCACGCGGCGCTTCCGCGTGCTCACGGGCACCGCTGCCGCCGGCGCACTCACGCGGGCGGCCGGCCGGTGTGCTGCGCGATGAACGTGGCCACGGCACCGACCACACCGGCGGTGCCGGGCAACGTCCCCGGCACGATGCGGCAGGCGTCCACCGCCGGCTTGAAGGCGCGCCGCCGCACTTCCTGGCGCAACGGACCGAACAGCGCCTCACCGGCCTGCGTCACGCCGCCGGCGATGACCACGCAATCGGGATTGAACACGTTCAGCAGGTTGGCGATGCCGGTGCCAAGGAAGCGCGCCGTGTCGCGCACGATTTCGAGCGCCACCGCATCCCCCTGCGCCGCCGCGCCGTACACCGTGGCGGCCGTGATCCGCGACACATCGCCGTCCACCATGGCCGGCAGGATCGACGGCTGATCGAACGACAGCGCCTCCCGCGCGCGCTCGGCGATCGCGGTGCCCGACGCATACGCTTCGAGGCAGCCGTAGTTGCCACAGCCGCAGCGGCGGCCGGTCTGGTCGATCGTGGTGTGTCCGATTTCGCCGGCCACGTCGCTCGAGCCGTGATACAGTTTGCCGTCGAAAATGATGCCGCCACCGATGCCGGTGCCGATGGTCATGCCGATCACGTTGCGCGCGCCCTTGGCGGCACCCACCCACCACTCGCCGTACGTGGCGCAGTTCGCGTCGTTGTCGAGCGCGGCGGGCAAACCGGTCAGCGCCGACATGCGGTCGCGCAACGGAATGTTGTGCCACCCCAGATTCGGGGCCACGAGGACCAGCCCCTGCTCGCGGTCCAGCGGACCGGGGGCGCCGATCCCGACCCCGAGAAACGCGTCACGGGTGGCACCGGTCTCGCGCATGGTCACCTCCACGGCCGTGTTGACCATGCGGGCCATTCGCGCGATCACGCCGTCGGCACCTTCGTGCGAGGCAGTCGGCTCGGAGGCGAGGCCGTACTGTCGCACGCCGTCGGCGGACATGGCGCACACGACAATGTTGGTGCCGCCAAGATCGACACCGACAATGAACTGGTTGGCTGGGAGGGCAGTCATAAGCTGAAAAGATAATGCCGACGCCTAGCGGTGGCTGCGAAGGGGATCGTTAACGCACGTCGTCGATGATCGTCCTATGGGCATGCCAACGCCGCCGCGACCCCGAACGCCTCGCCTGCCAGCGACGGCGCTGTTCCGATTCCTGAGGGTCGCGTGCGGGGTCGGACTCGGGTTCACGACAGCGTGCGCGAGCACCGACGGGGCCGGAACGCCGACTGCGCCGCCGGTCGAACCACCACCGGTCTCGGTCGATCCGCGCACCCTCGCGGCCTACTTTCCCCCGACCACGGGGGCGTCGTGGGACACCATCGCCGGTGCTCGGCTTGGCTACGACACCGCCGCCCTCACGGCGGCTCTCGACTGGGCGGGCACACAACGATCCACGGCGGTCGTGGTCCTGTGGCGCGGACGGATCGTGGCCGAGCGCTACTGGAACGGATGGACGCCGACGAAGGACTCGATCATCGCGTCCGCCAGCAAGACGGTCCTCAGCGCCATCACCGGTGAACTGGCGCGATCGGGTCGGCTCTCGCTGGACAGCGCCGCCGCGCGATACCTCGGTGCCGCGTGGTCGCGCAGCCCCGGCACCGAGTCCCGCATCACGGTGCGGCATCTCTTGGGCATGATGTCCGGGCTCAATGACTCGCTGCAGGCCGTCGTGCCGCCCGGTACGCGCTTCTACTACAACAATCCGGCGTACTATCAGCTGTTCGGTGTCGTCCAAGCGGCCAGCGGCGAGACGGTCAACGCGCTGTCGCGGCGCCTGCTGTTTGATCGTATCGGCATGTCGCGCTCCACCTGGGTGCCCAACATCGACACGGGCGAACTGGGATGGATTCTGAGTAGCACGGCCCGCGACATGGCGCGATTCGGGCTGCTGGCGCTCAATCGCGGTCGATGGAATGGCGTCGCGGTGCTGGCTGACAGCGCATGGTTTACCGCCTCATGGCGTGCGACGCCGCCCGACAACGCCGGATACGGACTGCTCTGGTGGCTGAATGGCAGCAGCAGCTACCGCACACCGGGACCGTATCTGTTCCCCTCGCAATCGGGGGCGCTCATTCCGTCGGCGCCGGCGGATCTCGTGGCGGCACTCGGCAAGGGCGACAAAAAGATCTACGTGGTGCCCAGTCTCGAACTCGTGGTCGTCCGGCACGGCGAGGAAGCCGATGCCTCCGTGGGCAACCCCCTCGCCATCTCGGCCTTCGACGAGCAGTGGTGGCGCAAACTCAAGCCAGCATTTCGCTACTGACGCGCGCGCATCTCGCGGACGATCTGTTCGGTCACGGCGCTCGGCTGCACATCCCGCATGCACTGCCAATGTCCGAGTGGGCAGGCCTGCCCGCCGTGGGCACTGCACGGTCGGCAGGTAAGCTCGTGACGCCCCAGCACCACCTGTCGATCGGCGAGCGGCCCGAAGCCCATGCTCGGCACCGTAGGCCCGAACAGCGCCACCGTGGGTGTATTCATCGCCGACGCCAGGTGTAACGGGGCGGAATCGTTGGTGACCAACAGTGTGCAGCGCGCGAGCAGGGCGGCCGATCCCAGCAGCGACAGACGGCCCGTGGCATCGAGCACCGGCCGGCCGCCACGCTGCCGGACGGCCTCACCGATGGCGGCCGCCAGCGGGGCATCACCGCCGGCACCGATGACGACCACACGGGCCGCGGGGAGACGTGCTACGAGCGCCCCCGCGAGCGCGTCGTATGACGGCCAGCGCTTGGTGGCCCAGACACTTCCGGGCGCCAGCGCCACCAGGGGCTCACCGGATTCCACGCCGGCCGCGGCCAGCAGTGCGGTGACCTGCGCCTCGTCGTCGGCGCTGGGGAAAAGCGAGGGCCTGAGTGGTCCGGGAGCCGCCACCGAAGGAGCGCGCGGGTCGTCGGCCAATCCCCACAGCCGCTGCGCGTGGTGCCAATCATTACGGTACGGCACGCGGCGCGAATACAACCATCGTCCCGCCGACGTGTCGAAGCCCACGCTCGCCACACCCGCCCATCGCGCCAGCGCCGCCGTCCGCCAGGAGCCCTGCGCCATGTAGGCCGTGGTGGCCCCGGTGGCGCGCAATCGCGCCGCCACTCGACGCAATCCCGCCAACCCCGCGTCGGCGTTCCGCTTGTCATACACGATCACCGACGCCACCGCCGGATGATGCGCCAGCACCGCCGCATTGGCCGGCGTGGCCACGACGTGCACCGCGCCCTCACGCGCCAACCGCTCGAGGAGCGGGGTCGTGAGGATCATGTCGCCTAGGAAGGACGTTTGGAGGACGGCGGAGATACTCACGTGAGTGTGGAGTTCTGAGTTGAAGTTTCGAGTGGTGAGTCTTCGCTACTCCGCACTCGACACTTTGACTCACTCCTCAAAACTCATTCGCTTTTAGTCGACCTGCAGCACCGCAAGGAACGCTTCCTGCGGAATCTCCACGCTGCCCACCTGCTTCATGCGCTTCTTTCCTTCCTTTTGCTTCTCCAACAGCTTGCGCTTCCGCGAGATGTCGCCGCCGTAGCACTTGGCCGTTACGTCCTTCCGCAGCGGCTTCACGGTTTCACGCGCGATGATCTTCATGCCGATCGTGGCCTGAATGACCACTTCGAACATCTGCCGCGGGATGAGTTCCTTGAGCTTCTCGGCCACCTTGCGGCCCCACTCGTACGCCTTGTCCTTGTGCACGATCACCGAGAACGCATCGATCGCGTCGCCGTTGATCAGCATGTCGAGGCGCACGAGATCGCTCTCGCGATACTCGAGGATCTCGTAATCCAGGGAGGCGTAGCCGCGGCTCACCGTCTTCATCTTGTCGAAGAAGTCGAGAATGATTTCGCCGAGCGGGAATTCCCAGTCGAGCTCCACACGCACGGTGTCGAGGAAGCGCGTGTTCTTGTAGATGCCACGGCGTTCCATGCCGAGCGTCATGATCGGCCCGATGTATTCCGACGGGCACATGATGCGCGCGCGCACGTACGGCTCCTTCACGCGCGTGATCACGACGGCCGGCGGCATGAGCGCCGGGTTCTCGACCATCAGCTCGGTGCCGTCGGTTTTCGTGACCTGGTACTCCACGCTGGGCACGGTGGTCACGAGATCGAGGTTGTACTCGCGCTCCAACCGCTCCTGCACGATTTCCATGTGCAGCAGCCCCAGGAATCCGCAGCGGAAGCCGAAGCCGAGCGCGGTACTCGTTTCCGGCTCGTACTGCAACGACGCATCGTTCAGCTTCATCTTTTCGAGCGCATCACGCAGTGTTTCGTACTGCGTGGTGTCGGTCGGGTAGATACCGGCAAACACGAACGACTTCACTTCCTGATAGCCGGGCAGGGCTTCTTCGGCGCGATTGTCCTGATCGAAAATCGTGTCGCCGGCGCGCGTTTCGCGTACCGAGCGCACGGCGGCCAGCACGTAGCCCACTTCACCGGCGTGCAGCACGTCGGTGGGCACCTGACGCAGCTGCAGGTAGCCCACTTCGGCCACCTCGTACACGTTGTCGGACGCGCCGAAGGTGATCTTGGTCCCCTTCCGCATCGCACCGTCCACCACGCGGATACTGGGAATGGCGCCGCGATACTTGTCGTAGTACGAGTCGAAAATGAGCGCGCGTAGCGGACCGTTCACGTCACCCGACGGCGCCGGGACGCGCCGCACGATCTCTTCCAGCAGCTCGGGGACGCCGGTGCCTTCCTTGCCGCTCACCTGCAGCACGTCTTCCGGCCGGCAGCCGATCAGGTCAACCACTTCCTGGCGGCGGCGTTCCGGCTCCGCGCCCGGCAGGTCGATCTTGTTCAGCACCGGAATGATTTCGAGCCCGGCATCCATGGCGAGGAACAGGTTCGAGAGCGTCTGGGCCTGAATGCCCTGCGACGCATCAACCACCAGAATCGCGCCTTCGCAGGCCGCCAGGGAGCGCGAGACTTCATACGTGAAGTCCACGTGCCCCGGCGTGTCGATGAGGTTGAGCTCGTAGTTCTGCCCGTCGCCGGCTTTGTAGCTCATGCGCACGGCATTGAGCTTGATCGTGATGCCGCGCTCGCGCTCGAGGTCGAGCGTGTCGAGCACCTGAGACTTCATTTCGCGCTTCTGCAACGTGCCGGTCTTCTCGATCAGGCGGTCCGCGAGGGTGGACTTGCCGTGATCGATGTGCGCGACGATGCAGAAGTTGCGGATGTGACTGAGTTCCAACGGTTTGCCTTGCTAGAAGGGGCGGTACGCAGACAGCCTTTCAAGATAATCGATTCCCGCGCCAATCAGGTCCCGGCGCCCCGGTTGGCCTGACCCTGCCGCCGGTCGCGAAGCGGCGAAAACTACGCAACGCATTGCTGCCCAAGAAGTTAGGGCATTTCTGGCATGGTCCGCCGACCCCCCGCGCGCCACCGCCGCCATGGCGGTGCCAACAGTTCGGCGGTCACGGGAGTATCCTTCTCGCACATGTCCCAGACCCGCGCTGACCAACTCGACCCTGCCGTCCTGGCGGCCCTCGGCCACCTGGAACTCGTGTCACGCTGGGTGGTGGACGGGTTCGTAACCGGGCTGCACCGCTCGCCACGCAAAGGCTTCAGCGTGGAATTCGCCGAGCACCGGCCGTACATGCCCGGCGACGACCTGCGCTACCTCGACTGGCGCATCGCCGGCCGCGCCGATCGCTGGGTGGTGAAGCAGTTCGAGGAGGAGACCAACGCCCGCGCCATGCTGGTGCTCGACGTCAGTGCCTCCATGCAGTGGACCGGTGATCCCGCGCGGCTGGCCAAGCTGGCGTACGCCGAGCGTTTGGCGTCCGCCGTGGCGTTGCTGCTCCTGCGTCAGCGCGATGCCGTGGGGCTGATCCGGTTCGATACCACCATGCGCAACGTGGTGCCACCGCGCTCGCAGCGCACGCAGTGGCGCCGGCTGGTGGCCGCCTTCGCCGAGCCCGGCGGCGGCGCGGGCTCCGACGTGGCGGGTGCGCTGCTGCAGGCCGGTCGGCTGGTGCGTCGCCCCGGTTTCGTGGTGCTGCTCTCCGACCTGCTGGCCGACCCGGAGCCGGTGGCCGATGCCACCCGTACCCTGCGGGCGCGCGGCCACGAGGTGCTGGTGCTGCACGTGATGGACCCCGCCGAGCGGGATTTCCCCGAGTCCGGCGAGGCTCGCTATCGCGATCCGGAAACACGCCTCGAAGTGCCGGCCTCACCCGCGGATGTCCGCGCCACCTATCAAGCCACCGTGCAGGAAGCGCTCGCCGAATGGCGCGCTGCCCTGGGGCGGGCCGGCGCACGCTATGCCGTGGCCATGACCGATGAGCCCTTCGGACGGCCCTTGCGCCATCTGGTCGGTGTGAACGGTCGTGGGGCCATGATCTGATGGCCGCGCGCCTCTCTCTGTAGCCTCCTCGCAGCCTCCCGATGGCGTTTCTCGCTCCGTTCTTTCTGTCGCTGGCCGCGCTGGCCGGCGTACCGCTGCTTGTCCATCTCCTGCGGCGCAAAGTCGGCCGCACGGTGGACTTTCCAGCCGTGCGCTATCTCACGCGCATGGAGCAGGAGCACAGCCGCGATCTGAAGCTGCGCCATCGCCTGCTGCTGTTCCTGCGCCTGCTGGCGGTCATCGCTCTCGCACTGGCCGCCGCCCGCCCCATCGCGCGGCTGGCGGGCTTCGGGCACGCGCCGGTGGCGCTGGCCATTGTGCTGGACAATTCGATGAGCACCGGCGTGGTGGAGCAGGAGCGCATGGTGTTCGACAGCCTGCGCGCCGATGCCCGCGCACTGGTGGCCACGCTCTCCAACGACGACCGCGCGTGGCTCGTGACCGCCGACGGCCGCGTGATCGGTGGGAGCCCCTCGGCGTTGCAGGATGCGCTGGCGGCGCTCACGCCCCTCGGCGGACGCGGCGACCTTGCCGCCGCGACGCGCCGCGCCGTGGGACTGGCCCGCAGCGGGTCTCCGCGGGCGCCGGTGGTGGCGGTCGTGAGCGACGGGCAGCGCCAGGCGTTCGCGGCCGACAGTGTGGTGGATGCCGGGCCCGTACCGGTGGTGATGTTGGCGCATGGCGCGCGCGGCACGGTGCGCAACCGCGCCGTGCTGGCAGCGCGCGCGGAACCCGCACGCTGGACGCCGGCGGGCACCGTGGCCTTTGCGATCAGCGCCCCCGACTCAGCCGAGTGGCGGTTGCTGCTCGATGGCCGCACCGTGGCGCGTGGCGCCGTGGGCGCGGCCCCCGTGAATGCGCCCACGCGCATGTCGCAGCGGCTGGCCAGTGCCAGCAGCGGCTGGGTGCGCGGTCGCGTGGAAGTGGATGCCGACGCGCTGCGCGGTGATGATGCGCGGTGGTTTGCGGTGCGCGTGGCGCCGCCGCCCACGGTGGCCATCCGTCCCGAGAGCGGCCCGTTCCTGAGCGCGGCGCTGGCCACGCTCGTAGATGAACAGCGCCTGGAGCGCGGCCGCGAAGGGAGCGAGCGCAGCGTGGCCGTGTCGGGCGCCGACGCGCCGGGGCTCCGCCTGCCGGTGTTGCTCACGGCGCCGCGCGATCCCGTGCGCCTCGGCGAGGCCAACCGCACGCTCGCGCGGCTGGGGATTCCGTGGCGCTTTGGCGCCATCGCCCGCAACCTCGTGCTCGCACGGGCGGTGAGCGCCGACGGCGTCCCGCTCGACACCAACGCGTCGGCGGTGCGCGTGTTCGAAGGGACGCCGGTGCGGGTGCGCTATCCGCTGGTGTACTCCCCTGGGGACCGGCCGGGCGGGTCGCCCGGCGCGGCGCCGATGGCCACGGTGGCGGATACCCTCGCGACGGCTGGCGGATCGGCCTGGGCCGTGGCCGGCGAGGGGTATCTGCTGATCGCTTCCCCGCTCGAACCCGACGCCACCGATCTCCCGCTGCGCGGCGCCTTCGTGCCGTGGCTGCTGGAGGCGCTGTCGCGGCGGCTGGGTGAGGACGGGCGACTGATCGAGGCGGTGCCCGGTGAGCGCATCGCGGGGCTGCGCAGCGTGACGGGCATCGAAGGGCCCGACGGGAAAGTCGTGGGCACGAATGGCGACCGTCTGACCGTTCCCAATACATCGGGGGTGTACTATCTCCGGCGCCAGGCGGCGCGGGTTGGCGCCTTGGTAGTCAATCCGGAGCCGGAGGAGTCGGACGTGGTCGGGATGGATCAGGCAGCAGCAGACAGCGCGGGCGCGCGCATGCGCACCTATGTCACCGGGCGCGACGTGGTGTCCGTGCCGAGTGCCGGCGCGTGGCAGCGCCAGATTTTCGATCGCGCCGCGGGCCACGGGCTGCTCCTGCCGCTGGTGGCGTTGGCGCTGGCCGCCCTGCTCGCGGAAGCCTGGCTGGCCCGACACTGATGGGCCTCCCCAGACTGCTCGATGCGATCGAGGCGCTGCCGGCGTTCGCACGAGTCCATAAGGCGATTCCCGGTCCCGGGCAGAGTCTCCGCGTGGGTGGACTCGCCGGGTCGGCCGACGCGGTGTTCGTGGCCGCCCTCGCCCGCGCACTGCCGCAGCGGTTGGTGGTGGTCATCACCGATCAGGTCGGCGACGCCGAACGCTGGTTGGCCGACCTCCAGTCATTGGTCGATGACATCCCCGTGGCGCTGTACCCGCCTCGCGAAGGGTTTGGCGAAGTCGAGCCGCACGCGGAAGTGGCCGGCGAGCGCGTGGAAACGCTGGAGAAGCTCGGACGCAGCGGCGTGCGCCTGTTGCTCACCACCGCGCGCGCCGTGCTTGAGCAGACGTCGTTGCCGCGGGCCCTCGCCGGCGCTCGGCTCGAATTGCGCAAGGGCGACGTGCGTCGGTTGGAGGACCTCACGGCGCATCTCGAATCCATCGGTTTCGAGCGCGTGCCGATGGTGGAAGACGTCGCGCAGTTCTCGGTGCGCGGCGGCATCATCGACATCTACTCGTTCGGCATGGCCGAGCCGGTGCGCCTCGAGTTCTGGGGCGATGATATCGTTGAGCTGCGTCACATCGACCTCAATACGCAGCGCAGCACGCGCGACGCCGAACTGGCGCTGATCCTGCCCGTGGATGGGCGCGTGCGGGACGAAGAGGGCGACGCCGAGCGGGTGGCGCTCCCGTCGCTCTGGCCCCCCGACGCCGTGGTGATCATGCCGGCGGGCACGTCGGTGCTGCCGGAGCTGGTGCGCACGTGGGACGAAGCCGCGCATCATCTCGAGCTCGCCCGTCGTCGCGGGGAAGAGTGGGTGCGTCGCGAACGACTGTTCGTGCCGCCCCCCGAGATGGCGAGTACCCTGGCGCGCTTTGGCACCATTCGCATTGCGCCGCCGCCACAGCGTGCGGTCAGTACGTCGTCGGCCGACCTGCAGCCACAGGGCCCCGAGCCCGATGTGGTGTTCGCCACGCGGCCGCCGGAATCGATCTCGCGCGACCTGCGGGTGTTGCGCAAGCTGCAGCGCGACGGCTTGCACACGGTGATCCTGTGCGACAACGCCGGCCAGGTGGAGCGCCTCGACGAGCTGCTGGGCGAAGATGGGCCGCTGTCGGCCTCGCTTGCCATCGGCGTGCTGGGTGGCGGGTTCATCATTCCGAACGTCGTGCGGGTGCTCACCGATCACGAGATTTTCCGTCGTGACCGTCGACTGCGTCGCACGCGCAAGTACACCACCGGGGCGCCACTCGATACCATCGGGGCGCTCAAGCCGGGCGACTACGTCGTGCATCTCGAGCACGGCATCGGCATCTATCGCGGCATCGAAAAGATCTTCGTGCGCGAAAGCACGATCGAGGCCGCGGTCATCGAGTACGAAGGTGGCGATCGCCTGAATGTGCCGCTGTACCGCATCGATCAGATCGAGCGGTACCGCAGCGCCACCGATGTGTCGGAAGACGCGCCGGCACCGCGGCTGCACAAGCTGGGCGGCAATCGCTGGAAGCAGCAGCGCGAGAAGACGCGCATGGCGATTCTCGAGATGACGCAGGAACTGCTGGATCTCTATGCCCGTCGCAAAGTGGCCACGCGTCCCACGCATGGTGTGGACACGGCGTGGCAGCGGCAGCTGGAGAGCTCTTTCCTGTTCGAAGACACGCCGGACCAGCGCAAAGCCACCGAAGACGTGAAGCGCGATCTCGAGAGCGACCGTCCGATGGATCGCCTGCTCGTGGGTGACGTGGGGTACGGCAAAACCGAGATCGCCATCCGTGCGGCCTTCAAGGCGGTGCAGGGGGGGCGGCAGGTGGCCGTGCTGGTGCCCACCACGATTCTGGCCGAACAGCACGCGCGCAGCTTCGGTGATCGACTGGCCGACTTCCCGGTCACGGTGGAAGTGATGAGTCGCTTTCAGACGGCCAAGGAACAGGCCGTCGTGGTGGAGCGGCTCCGGAAAAAGCAGATCGACATCGTGATCGGCACCCATCGGCTGCTCAGCCCCGATGTCGAGTTTGCCGACCTCGGTCTGATCGTCGTGGACGAGGAGCACCGCTTCGGCGTGAAGCACAAGGAGCGGCTCAAGCAGCTCAAGCTGCAGACCGACGTGCTCACCCTTACCGCGACGCCGATTCCGCGCACCCTGCATCAGTCGTTGGCCGGGCTGCGCGATCTGACGCTCATGCAGACCCCGCCGCGCGACCGCTCGCCGGTGCTCACGTTCGTGGAGCCGTTCGACGACGCCCTGATCGAGGAAGCGATCTCACGCGAGCTCGACCGCGGCGGACAGGTGTTCTTCGTGCACAACCGCATCGAGACCATCGAAGCCATCGCCGATCACCTGCGCCGCATCGTGCCGCGCGCCAAGGTGGCGGTGGGGCACGGGCAGATGAAGGAGCGCGAGCTCGAAACCGTGATGCGCCAGTTCGTCGATCACGAAGTGGACATCCTGGTGTCCACGCTCATCGTGGAAAGCGGGCTCGACGTCCCGAACGCGAACACGATGTTCGTGAACCGGGCCGACCATCTGGGGTTGGCACAACTGTACCAGCTGCGCGGCCGCGTGGGCCGGTCGCACCGTCGGGCGTACTGCTACCTGCTGGTACCCGACCGGGTGGACGAGGACGCCGAGCGCCGTCTGGCGGTGCTGGAGCATCATACCGAGCTGGGCGCCGGGTACCGGATCGCCCTCAAGGATCTCGAGCTGCGCGGGGCGGGGAATCTGCTGGGGTCGGAACAGTCCGGGTTTGTCCACTCGGTCGGGTTCGACCTGTACCTGCGGCTGCTCGATGAGACCGTGCGGCAGCTCTCGGACGCCGGCGGCCAGAAGGCGTGGATCCCGGCCGACGTGTCGCTCGACTATCCGAGTTTCCTCCCGGACGACTACATCACGTCGCAGGAGGCCAAGCTGGACGTGTACCGGCGGCTCACGGCCCTGCGGGAGCCCAAGGACATCGAGGCGCTCCAGTCGGAGGTGCGTGACCGGTTCGGGCCGATGCCGGCGGCGGCGCAGGCACTGTTCGGGAGTGCGCTGCTGCGGGTGCTCGGGGCCGCGCTGGGGGTGGAGGGGGTGCTTGTGCGGGCCTCGGAAGCCCGTGTTAGTTTCAGGGCTGATGCAGTTCCCCGTCTGAAGGGGCTGTCGGCGGCCTTCCATGGCGTCCAGTTCCAGGTGGACGTCCGTCGGACACAGCCGTTGGCGCTCAAGCTGACGCGGTTGGGCGGGGCTGAAATGCTCGAGGGCTTGGTGCGCGCGTTGCGTGCCCTCGCTCCCTGACGACAACCGACCGGTTGTCGCCGGGGTCATACCACCACTTCTCTTCACTCCGGTGCCGGAGTTCCACCTGATGAAATCCTATCGTTTGTCCGTGCTCGCTGCCGTCGCGTTCGCCGTGGCCTGTGGCGCCGCTTCCAACCCGGATGTGGCCGCGACGGCCGGTGACCAGCAGCTCTCCGTGACGCGTCTGGCGGACATCCTGGGCACCTCGCAGGCGCCGCTGGAAAAGGACGTCGCGCGCTCCATCGCCGAGCTCTGGGTGAACTACCAGCTCGTGGGCATGTCGGCGGCCAAGGGGGACTCCCTGGCCGACAAGAAGACCATGGACGAGGCGCTGTGGTCGAACATCGACAACATCCGCGTCAAGAAGTTCTATGACAACGTCTCGAAGGGGTGGGACACGCTCACGCCCGGACCGGACGAGCAGCGCTACATGAACGGCGAAGCGTTCGCCGCCCGCCACATTCTGGTGAAGGTCGAGGCCAACGCCACGCCGGAGCAGAAGGCCGCTGCCATGAAGAAGGCCGAAGGCATCCGTGCCGAGGCCACGCCGGCCAACTTCGCCAAGCTGGCCGCCAAGAGCGACGAGCCGGGCGCGGGCGAGCGCGGCGGTGACCTGGGCCTCTTCGGCCGGGGCATGATGGTGCCGGAGTTCGAGAAGTGCGTGGTCGCGATCAAGCCGGGCGAGATCTCGCCGGTGTGCGCCACGTCGTTCGGCTACCACGTGATCTACCGCTCGCCGTACGCCGACGTCGCCGAGAAGTTCGCGCCGATGGCCAAGCAGCGGAACGTGCAGATCGCCGAGAGCACCTACCTGGCCAATGTCGAGTCGTCGAACAAGGTTGAGCTCGTGTCGGGCGTGGCCGTGAAGGCCAAGGCCATCGCGCGCAATCCGCTGGGCTATGGCAAGGACAACGACAAGCTGGCCACGTACAAGAGCGGTTCGCTCACGGCGTCCGAGTTTGCCGACTGGGTGGCCGCGTACCCGCCCAACTCGCAGATCCGTCCGCAGCTCCTGAACGCGCCGGATACGCTGGTGGAGAAGTTCGTGCGCCAGATCGTGCGCAACGAGCTCGTGCTGGGTCAGGCTGACAGCGCCAAGGCGCAGCTCGACACGGCTGAACTGTCCAACCTGTATCTGAACTTCAAGAACGCCGTCACCCAGACGTGGACGTCGCTGGCCGTGGAGCCGAACAAGCTCGCCGACAGTGCGAAGGCCGGTGGTGACAAGGCCAAGATCGCGGCCGCCCGCATCGAAGCGTTCTTCGACAAGCTGATCAAGAACGAAGTGCCGTTCGTGGACGTGCCGTACCCGGTGGCCCGCGCGCTGCAGAAGAAGTACGACTTCGGCATCAACGACGCCGGGCTCGACAAGGTGATCGAGAAGGCGAAGACGGTGCGTGCCACGGCCGATTCGCTCAAGGCCGGCAAGGGTGCGCCGGTGGCGCCGGGCGCGGCAGCCCCGGCTCCCGATACGACCAAGAAATAAGCTCGCTCTCTTTTTACCGAACCCCGGGTCGTTCTACCGGGTACTTTACGGGATGATGCCCAGACTGCTTCCTCTCCTGACCGGCGCCGCGATCTTCGCGGCGCCGTTGTCGGTTTCGCTGGCGCAGGACGCGCCCAAGCCCGCGCCGAAGGTTGCCGCCGACAGCGTGCAGCCGCCCAAGGGGGTGCCCGTCGACGCCATCGCGGCGGTGGTCGGGGACCAGGTCGTTCTCGTGTCCGAGGTGCTGGCGGCGGTGAACTCCGCGCGCTCGTCCGGCGCCAAGGTCAACTCCGCCGAGGAGCTCGCCAAGCTCGAGACCGAGATTCTGCAGCAGCTGGTCGAGGCTGAGCTGCTGGTGCAGAAGGCCAAGGAACTCAAGGTCGAGGCCAACGAGAACGAGCTGCAGCGGTCGGTGGACGACAACGAGAAGCAGATCCGCTCGCAGTTCAAAACCGAAAGCGAGTTCAAGAACGCGCTCAAGGATGCCGGCTTCGGGTCGATTGACGAGTGGCGCAAGCTGCAGAACGATCAGCTCAAGCGGCGCAACCTGCAGCAGGAAGTGGTGGGCAAGCTCAAGCGCGACGGCAAGATGACCGCGATCAACGTGACCGAAGCGGAGATCACCGAAGCGTTCGAGGCCAACCGCGCCAAACTGCCGCGCAAGGAAGCGCGCGTGGGGCTGCGACAGGTGGTCATCGCCACCAAGCCGTCGGAGGCGTCGAAGAAGCGCGCGCGGGTCAAGATCGACTCGCTGCGCGCCGCGCTCGACGTGCACCCCGAAGACTTCGAGAACATCGCGAAGAAGGAGTCGATGGACGGCACCAAGGAACTCGGCGGTGACCTCGGCTGGAATCGCCGCGGACGCATGGTGCCGGAGTTCGACCGCATGATGTTTGCGCTCAATCCGGGTATCATCAGCCCGGTCGTGGAAACCGCCTTCGGCTTCCACATCATCCGGGTGGACCGGGTGCAGCCGGCCGAGGTGAAGGCCCGGCACATCCTGATCCGTCCCACCGTCGATACCAGCGACGAAACGCGGGCGCGGCTGCTGGCCGACAGCGTGGCGACGGCGTGGCGCGCCGGTGGCAACTTCGACTCGCTCAGCGTGAAGTTTCACGATGATGCGGGCGGCGAGGACAAGACCATTCCGGAATACCCGCGCAGCGAGCTGCCGGAGCCGTACCGGAATGCGCTGGAAGGGAAGAAGCTCAATGACATCATCGACCCCTTCCCGATGCCCGATCCGGCGGCCGGGGTGAGCAAGTTCATCGTGGCCCAGGTCACGTTCCTCGATGAAGCCGGCGAGTACACGCTCAAGGAAGTGCGTGAGCGGCTGCGCTCGCAGCTGTCGGAGGAGCGCAGCATGCGGCGCCTCATCGACTCGCTCAAGAAGCAGACCTACGTATCGGTGCGCTACGATCCTGTGAAGCAGTCGGTCACGCCGTAAGGCGGCGGTCGTGCTCCGTCTCGCGCTTACCCTGGGCGATCCCCGTGGCATCGGCCCGGAGATCGCCGCCAAGGCGCTCAGTGACCCGCGGATCGCGGCGCTGGGCGCTTCGTGGTATGTGATCGGCCCGAGCGGCACCCCGGTGCCGGTGCACGAGGCGGTGGGCGTGTGGGCGCCCACGGGTATCCCGGACGCCGATGTGGCCCGTGCGGGGCAGCTGGCTGGCCTGGCCGTGGAGCGGGGCGCCCGCATGGCGCTGGCCGGTGAGGTGGATGGCCTCGTCACCGCCCCGCTCGACAAAGCGGCGCTGCAGGCGGGCGGCTTTGATTTCCCGGGGCACACCGAGATGCTGGCCGCGATCGCGGGCGTGCCGGCCACGATGATGTTGGCGTCGGACACGCTGCGGGTGGTGTTGGCCACCACGCACATCGCGTTGCGTGATGTCCCGGCGGCGGTGACGCGCGAGGCGCTGTTGCAGGCGGCCCGCGCCACCCGTGCGGGGTTGCA
The DNA here is from genome assembly GCA_031127095.1 of Gemmatimonadota bacterium. GTDB lineage: Bacteria > Gemmatimonadota > Gemmatimonadetes > Gemmatimonadales > Gemmatimonadaceae > Gemmatimonas. The sequence goes on along the minus strand of JARIEX010000036.1, from coordinate 10,605 downwards.
GCGCGATTTCGGCATTCCCGAGCCCCGGCTGGCGCTGTGCGCCCTGAATCCGCACGCCGGGGACAGCGGACGGTTCGGCCGTGAGGACGACGACCTGCTGGCGCCGGTGGCCCGTGAGGCCGGCCTGGCGGGGCCGTATCCGGCCGACACCGTGTTCGTGCGCGCCATGCGGGGCGAATTCGACGCCGTGATCGCGCCGTACCATGACGTGGGGATGACGGCGATCAAGGTGGCGAGCTTCGGCAGCGCGGTGAACGTGACGTTGGGGCTGCCGTTCGTGCGCACCAGCCCCGATCACGGCACCGCGCTGGATATCGCGGGGCAGGGAGTGGCCAGCGCCGAGAGCCTGGTGGCGGCCATGCGGCTGGCGGTGGAGCAGGTGGAGCGACGGCGCGCCGGCTGAGCGCTGAGCGACAGGCGCCGTCACAGGTCCGTTACCGAGTCCCCCCATTGTCTGTAAGTGCATGGCCCCACTAACTTTTAAGGCTATGCAGATTCGCAACGTCGCCATCATCGCGCACGTCGACCACGGGAAGACCACCCTCGTCGACAAGATGCTCCGCCAGGCTGGAGCCTTCCGCGAAAATCAGGTCGTCGAAGAACGCGTGATGGATTCCAACCCGCTCGAAAAAGAGCGCGGCATCACCATTCTCGCCAAAAATACGTCGATCCGCTGGAACGACACGAAGATCAACATCGTCGACACGCCGGGCCACGCCGATTTCGGTGGCGAGGTGGAGCGCATCCTGCGCATGGTCGAAGGCGTGTTGCTCGTCGTGGACGCGTTCGACGGGCCGATGCCGCAGACCCGCTTCGTGCTCCGCAAGGCGCTCGAACTCGGTCGCACCCCGATCATCGTCATCAACAAGATCGACCGCCCCGGCGCCGATCCGCTGCGCGTGCACGACGAAGTACTGTCGCTGTTCATCGAACTCGAAGCCACGGAAGAGCAGCTGAACGCGCCCGTGGTGTATGCCAGCGCCAAGCAGGGCTACGCCACGATGGACATGGATGTCACCCCGGTCGATCTGCAGCCGCTGTACCAGACGATCGTGGATACCGTGCCGCCGCCGCCCTCCGATGCTGACGGCACGTTCCAGATGCTCGTGTCCACCATCGAGTATTCGGCCTATCTGGGCCGTATGGCGATCGGCCGCGTGGAGCGTGGCGTCGTGCACCTCGGTGATTCGGTCACACTGCTGCCGTTCGAGAGTGAGAAGCCCATTCAGCGCGGACGCGTGTCCAAGCTGTACGGCTACGAAGGGCTCGAGCGTGTGGAAATCCAGGAAGCCTCGGCGGGTGAAATCGTGTTGCTGGCCGGCTTCGAAGATGTCGACATCGGCAGCACGCTCACCGATCCCGACCATCAGGAGCCGCTCCCCGGCATCAGTGTGGAGTCGCCCACGATCAGCGTCGACTTCGTGGTGAACAACTCGCCGTTCGCGGGCAAGGACGGCAAGTTCGTGACGTCGCGCCAGCTGCGTGAGCGCCTGTACAAGGAGCTCGAGCGCAACGTGGCCCTGCGGGTCGAGGACAGCGACACCACCGACGCGTGGAGCGTCTCCGGCCGCGGTGAATTGCACCTCTCCATTCTCATGGAGACCATGCGTCGCGAGGGGTTCGAATTTCAGGTGTCGCGGCCGAAGGTGATTCTGCGCACCGACGAGAACGGCCAGAAGCTGGAGCCGTTCGAAGAGCTCGCGATTGACGTGCCCGAGGAGTACCTCGGCACCGTGATCGAAAAGCTCGGACCCCGCAAGGCTGAAATGATCGAGATGAAAAACCCGGGTCAGGGGCTGGTGCGCTTGCTGTATCGCGTGCCGGCGCGTGGTCTGTTCGGTTACCGCAGCGAATTCCTCACGGATACGCGCGGCACCGGCATCATGCACCACCGGTTCCTCGAGTACGGCGCGTGGGCGGGTCCGCTGTCGGGCCGCGCGCGCGGCGTGCTCGTGTCGATGGAAAACGGCACCATCATCGCCTTTGCGCTGTTCAGCTTGCAGGAGCGCTCCACGCTGTTCGTGACGCCGGGCGACGCGGTGTACGAGGGGATGCTGATCGGTGAGAATTCGCGTCCGGGCGACATGGACGTGAACCCCACCAAGGAAAAGAAGCTCTCGAACATCCGCACCAAATCGACCGACGAAAACATCACGCTCGAGCCGCCCCGGGAAATCACCCTCGAAAGCGCGCTCGAGTACATCGAAGACGACGAACTCATCGAGATTACCCCGCTCAACATCCGGCTCCGCAAGCGTCTGCTTGCCACGAGCGATCGCAAGCGGACCAACCGCGAAACGAAGCGGGAACGCACCTCGGCCTGAGTCGTCCGGACATGCACGGTCGGGGCAGCCGGTCCAGAAGGTGGACCGCCTGCTCCGACCGTGCATTTTTTCGATGCTGTCGGCGCTTTCCTGGGTTGCGCGATCGCGCGCCCCTGCTGATACTCCCGTCCGCGGCGTCACGCACTCCGCGTCGTCGTTCGGCGGTTCGCTGAACGCGCGCGGATTACCATCACCACTCGCAGGAGAATCGTCCCATGTTGGAGCTGTTCGGGTCGTCGTCGCTGGACGCGCTCGAAGAGAAGGTGCCGTCGTCGGTTTTCGCGCTCGCTGCCGACGATGATGATTTCGATGACGAAGATCTCGACGACGATCTCGACGACGACGATGACGACGATGAGGACGAGGATGATCTCGACTTCGACGACGATGATGACGACGACGATGATGACGACGATGATGACGACGATGATGACGACGATGATGACGACGAGGACGACGAGGATCTGGACTACGACGTCGACTCGCTGGATGACGACGAGTCGGACGCCTGACGGCGCCTGCACTTGCCCCCGGTAGACAGCCGGGATACATTATGCGGCTCTGGAGGAGTCGTCGCACGCGCTCGTTTTTCGGGCGTTGCTCGGTTTCTCCAACGGGCCTTTAGCTCAGGTGGTTAGAGCGCACGCCTGATAAGCGTGAGGTCGTAGGTTCAACTCCTACAAGGCCCACTGAAAAACGGCGGCGGCATCGGATACTCGATGCCGCCGCCGTTTTCGTTTTCTCATGGTCGCGAACGTCTCGTCGTGCTTTGATGATCGTGCACTGGCGCGCCAGTATCGTGGACGCCACGTCTGACGAGGCCGTTGTCAACCGGCTGGTGCACCACGCCCACCGTCTCACGCGTATCGACGGCTCCCTCCGCCGCCTCGCAACACGCGATTCCACGGACTCTCCCGCTGACTAACCCCGCGTCCGTGGCCCCTCGTTACCCCCGATCGTCATCGACCGAACCCGGTGATCGACATGGAGCGAGACGACTGATCGACGTGGGCCGGAACGAGTGATCGGCATCAGCGAAAGCCGCAGAGGGTCAGCAAAGGAATAAGTGGCATATGTTGCGCAGGTCTTGGCTGCCCACGGCAAGGGCAACGCGTAGGTTCCTAGCGTGATGCGTGAGCGTCGTCCCCCCACCTCAACGGCCATGTCGATGAAACCGGATCACAGCCATTTCATGAACCGCGCCATCGTGCTCGCCGAAGAATCCCTGGGCGAGGGGAATGGGCCAGTCGGGTGTGTCATCGTGAAGGACGGCCGGGTGATCGGCGAGGGTCGCAATCTTGTGCAGACAAGCGGCGATCCGACTGCGCACGGTGAAATGGTCGCAATCCGAAATGCCGCGACGTCCCACGGAGCAGCTGCTCTCCTGGGATGCACTCTCTATTCGTCGATGGAACCCTGCCCGATGTGCTGCTGGGCGATCCTCGACACAAAGATTTCCACGCTGGTCCTCGGCGCCCGACATGCCGGATTCAAAGCCTCGCCATTGGGAACGTACTCAGTCGAGGCGTTGGTCGCGATGACGGGCCGGACGCTCGAGATCATCAGCGGCGTGCGGGAGAAGGAATGTGAGGCGTTGCGATACGCCGCGCTCGAGCGCTCGGTTCGCGAGGCGCGGCAGGGAAGTCTTCCCGGTGAGGTGCGCGCGAAGCGCTCTGTCGAGCGTCATCGCGACGGCAGCATGCTCACGGCCGGGAACGCCCTCAGCGCCTGGTTCCGCCGATTCCGAAATCGGTGAGCCTCGGCGTCAAGCAGGCCCCACGCGCGCCTGGCAGCGGTAAAGCAGGCGGGGATGGTTCCCGTAGCCACCCATGCTCCGGTGCATGACCTGAAGATTGTCCACGATGAGCAAGTCGCCGTCCTCCCACACGTGCTCGTAGAGCCCCACCTTCTCTTGAAACGATTCGATGACGCTTTCGACTGTCGTCAGGAACTGGTCCTCCTTGTTCTGAATCCCGGTGGCTGAGTCGGGAAGATAGAGGGCGATCTGCTGTGTGATGGGATGTGGGAGGCAAACGGGATGTCGCGCGTCGGGTGGCAATTCGTGCGGTGCGGCTTTCTTGAAATCGCTGATTTCAGACGCCCGCACCCAGATGTGCGCGTCCGCCAGTTCAGCCCGAAGCGAATCCGACAGCATCTCATAGCCGAGCCGTGAATCGAGAATCCCAGTGCGGCCGCCGACCGGGGCAATCTGGACGGCGCTCAGGAAATTCACGATGAAGTTCTGCCCGGGCTGCCAGAAGTCGCCATCGTGATGCCAGTACTCGGCGAAGCGGACTCCGGGGATGATGCTGCCGTCGGGGCGGATATTGCCGACGCGCGTAATGCTTGGCAGGCCGGGTTCCTGATTGGCGAGGGCCAATCCCGAAGGGAGCTCGACGACCTCGCCCCACCGGCGGCAAAAGTCGTGCAGTTGACGCGGCGCGATGGGTGACTGCTTGGCGATGCAGAGCACTCCATGATGGGCCAGGAGGTCGAGCAATGATCCGATGTCGTCCTCGGCCAGATCGGAGACACTTCGGTCGAGTTGCACGCGGATGCCTAATTGCCGATCCCGCTGCCGCGCTTCCTGATGTGAGACTGGTTCTTGATTCATGACTAAGCCTTGGCGTGAACGTTGAGCCGGACACGCAGCACATCAAGCCACTGCGCGAGCGCTTCGGCGGAGAATAACCCGGTTTCCCCGGTGTGGTCCGAATCGACAAAGAGCACATCGGCATTCGGGCCGAGCAGAGACTGCCAGTTGGCGTACCCAGCGGTGTCATTCAGGAACACTGCGAGTACGGCACCGTCGTATGGACGCGGGACGTAGGACTGGCCGAGTCGCTTGGAGACATACCAGAATGCCGGCCAACGGTTCTTCGGCAGAAGCAGTGCGGTAAGTGGGTTTGCACTCCGGCCATGCAGATGGACGAGTGCATAGCACATCCACTCCTGAATTCCCTGCGGTGTTTGTCGAATGAGTTGGTCGATGACGCGCGTCGTGACATACGGCACGGTTTCCCGCGGGTGTCGCGCCAGATAGCGGGCGTGGCGCATGATCCGTGCGGCCAGCCTTTCGCGTCCGCGGGTGCGCTTCTTCTCGTACAACTCGGGCTCCACTTTGCTTTGCGATTGGAACGGCTCACTGGGGTCGAGAAGGAACAGCAGTTCCATCGTTTCGCCCGCGCGTTGCAGTTGCTGGGCGACCTCCAGCGCGACCAGGCCGCCGAAGGAGTAACCCGCCAGACGGTACGGTCCATGGGGCTGTATCGAACGGATGCGTTCGATATGATCGCGCGCCAACTCCTCGATCGTTCTTGCGGACGCAAATCCCTTCCCGTGCGCCCACAGCGTCATGGAATACAGAGGGCAGCCGGCCTTCCACACGCCGTTTCGCGCGAGCGGCAGCTCGACATGGCTGAAGAAAATCGGGTTGCCGCGACCCTGCTCGACGAGCGGATAAATGAACTCAGTATTTCTGGACCCCTCCGACTGGACTCGCGCGCGGTCCACGCGCTCCGCAAAGCCATCGAGCGTCGGCCGCTCGAACATCGCGCGGACGGTGAGCGAGATCGCAAAGGCGGCTTCCACCTCGAGAATCACCGTCACCGCCGACAAGGAGTCTCCTCCGACGGTGAAGAAGTGATCAGTCCGGTGCACGGGCCGCACGCCGAGCACGCGTTCCCAAATGCCGATGAGGATTCGTTCCGTCTCAGTGACCGCGCCCGGAACCGCTTCGGGCTGGATTTCATCGGGCATCTTTGCCGAACGCTCCCGGATGGCGGCGCGATCGATCTTCCCGCTCGGCAGCAGCGGGAGTGCCGGGCAGAAGACAAAGCGTGCCGGAACCATGGACGGCGGCAGGATCCTCGACAGGCGCACATGGAGTTCCTGCGACGTCAGGTGGACGCCGGGTTTGAACACCACGGCTGCGACGATGGAACGCGATCCCATTTTCGTGGGAAACCATGTCGCCGCAGTCTGGCTTACGCCGGGAATTCCGCGCACCGCCGCTTCAACTTCCATCGGTTCGATGCGCACCCCGCGGACCTTGAGCTGGTCATCGTTGCGGCCGACGTAGTGAATCGTGCCGTCGGCATCCATCGCGACGACATCGCCGGTCCGGTAGAAGGCGGTGCCGTTGCCGTCGAGCGTCACGAATCGTTCACGCGTCAACTCGTCATTGCCCCGGTAACCTCGAGCCACGGATGGACCACCGATCCAGAGTTCGCCTTCCGCTCCCGGCGGGACCGAGACACGGTGCTCGTCGAGCACTCGCACCTGGACGTGGGCCAGCGGGCGACCGATCGGCGCCGCTGCCGAGCGCCCAGAATCGGCGGTCCCGTTGCGCCCGAGCTTGTGTCCCGTCGCCCAGACGGTCGTCTCGGTGGGACCGTAGAGATTCCACACGGCATCACCGAGATCGACCAACCGGCCCGCGAGTTCATGAGGAATTGCCTCCCCGTGGCTGATGGCAATCCGTACCCGAGGAAAATCGGGTACCGTCGCGAGCGCAACGGACCACACCGTCGGTCCCGTCATCAAGACCGTAACGCCATGTTTGCGGACCTCACTGGCGAGGCGGCGCGGATCGAGCGCCAGGCTGCGGTCGTGCAGGATTACGGTGCCGCCCGTGATCAGCGGGAGATACATCTCGGCCACGGAACTGTCGAAGCCCACCGTCGATGTCGCCAGATAACGGTCCGACTGGGTCACGCCGAGAAAATCAACCGCCGACACGAGAAGGTTCACCACATGGCGATGCTCGACCTCGACGCCCTTCGGCATCCCCGTGCTGCCGGACGTGAACAAGATGTAGGCGAGCCGGTTTCCACCCTGCATCGTTGGCTCGGGCGGACGTGGTCCGGCGGGCGCAGCGACGAGTCCGTGGATATCCACGAGCGCGAGATCCTCCGACGTGCCGGCGACCGTGCTCATGGCCGCCCGGAGCTTTTCCAGCAGCGGCGTGTGCCCGAGCACGAGCTGGCATCCGGCGCCGAGGACGATGCGGCGCGCGCGTTCCGGTGGATCATCCGGGTCCAACGGCACGTAGCATCCACCCGCTTTGAGAACGCCGAGCAGCGTGGCGATGAGATCCACGTTCCGATTCAGAAACACCCCGACCGGCTGCTCGGCCCGCAGCCCGCGAAGGATCAGCGCGTCGGCGATGGCCGAGGCGTGCGCCTCCAGTGCGCCATAGGAGCACGCACCCGATTCATCGATCACTGCCGTCGCGTCCGGGCGCCGTTGCGCCTGGCGCTGGAAGAGCGTGAAGAGATTCTCGTCGAGAAGCTGTGGAGAGTGCTGCGTCATCGTGGCTCCAGTTTCACGGCGAATCCGGGCGCTGGTTCCCAGTGATAGCCGCCGCGCACCTCCGGGCCCTCCGCCAGCTGGGTCACGCGGTAGCCGCGTGCCAGTGCGCGCAGGTACACCATGCCGAGCCGGATGACCACGCTGCCCACCGGGCATTGGTGTTGATCCACTCCGAATGGTGCGTAGCGATCCTTGCCTGGCATCGAGTCCAAGAACCGCCCCGGATCAAAATTGTGCGGCGCCTCGAACGCACTCTCCAGATGATGGGACTCCCAGAGGCAGAGCCGGACGCTGGCATGCTGTGGGAAAAGGAACCCGTCAAACACAAAGTCGCGTTTCACGGTGCGCATCATTCGTTCACTCTGGTCGGTGCGCAGCGTTTCCAGAGCGAAGGCTTCGACCAGCGGCCGCGCCCACTGGCGCCCGCTCTCATCCGCCACGATGCGATCAAGTACGGCCGGGTCGTCGGTGACATGGCGCGTGAGCCAGCGAAACCAGTTCTTCAGATCGGAGCGGCCCATCTCGGCTTGATAGATCAAATTGCCGAGCAGCGTGTCATCGAGCGTCTTCTGCTCCAGCATCTGCGCCAGCAGCCCGCATTGCGTTAGGCTGCCAGTGCCAGCGCGCATCGCGGCGACCTCGGCGCCCAGATCATCGCGGAATGCCCTGAAGGCATTCTCCTGCCGCTTCTGCGGATTCCACACCAGCCCGTGCGGGCCCATTTCGCGGAAATGCGCCATGAACCGTGCATGCACCTCCGTTCCCGGTTCAGCGCCGAAGAAAAGCCAGGTCACCGCGGAGGTCGCCAAGCCGGACATCGCCGACGTGAATGCGCTCGCGGAGTTCCCGTGTTCTTCCGCTCGCCCGGCGTATTCGCGCAAACCCGACGCGGCGATCGCTTCGAGCGCGGATTCGTTGCCTGCGAGGTCGATGCCCTTCAGAGCCTGCATGGTCGCCCGGCGATAGTGCCGATGTTCATCCCCCTCCATCGAGTGCAGCAGCCCTTTGGGAATGAGATGCTCGAGCTCCATCGCGACGTGTCGCAAATCTTCACCGTGCTCCTGTGTGAGCTTCCGGCACCGCTCGAGACCGACGACGCAGATGCACAGCTCACCCCACGCGATCCCTTTGAAAACCGGCCCTAGATTCTCCGCGCAATTGAGCAGAGCCGTGCGGTCCGCCTTGCCAAGCTGGTCGTGCTCCACGAGGTCGCCCGGTGGGAGCTTGTGGCGGGAAAAAAATGCGCGCGTGCGGGCGTATGCGACCGGGTGATTCTTGAGCCGGCTGAAGAATGCGGACATTGCGGCAGAGAACTGGAAAGGGGATTCGATTGGGATCGGTCAACGATATTGTGTGGTCGCCGACCAGGCGGGCACAGACGGTCGGGCCCCGCCTCACTCGCGCATCTTGAGAGCTGCGAGAACGACGGTTCTCGGATCCGCCGGTGGGTGATCATCTGCTCGATCACCGAGGGGGGTTATGCAGGTGAGACGACCCGCATGGGGCCATAGCAGGTCGGGCACGCGAGCGGGTCCACCTCGAGAATCTGCAGCAAGAGGGCCGTCGCAGGGCCCGCGCCGATTAGCGGGTGGCATCGGTCGGCGCGACTCGTGGCGCAGGGACGTTCAGGGATGGCGAATCGGCTGGTATCTGCTGGTGGCTGCTGATCTCTTCCGGCAACTGCTGCTGCGGGGTCGGCCTGAAGCCGCAATCCGCACGGACGGAAGCGCGCCCCTCACGCCAGAACATATGCCAATTCGCAGAAGGCGCCAGCGGGGTAGGACACCTAATTTGTACGCTTAACCCAGCGCACCACGGGATCCCCTCAACTGGCGGCGCTTAGCGCGCCGGTGGCGCCAGCTTGTCGAGTGCCGCGCGCAGCCCGGCGGCCAGCATGTTCGCGTAATGCCCGTATTACGGGATTCACCTCCGCCGCCGTCATCACGAAATCGCCCGTGATCGCGGCCTTTCCGCCGCCGGTGGGCTGAATGTTCATGACGGTCGATACGCCCATCGAGGGCGGCACCTCCATGCCATGCGCCATGATGCGCTCGGCGCGTGCCGAATCGCGTTCGCGATCTTGGCGGCGTCGCCGTGGGCGTCGATGTGCATGTAGAGCACATGGGGGCTCTCGCGCAGCACGTGCTGGTGCAGGGCGGTCTGCTCAACGCCATTCTGCTGCAACGCCAGCATGACCGGACGGACCTCGTCTTCGGTGAGCACCAGATCACCCATGACCATGGCGTCGGCGCTGGCGTCCATGGTGGCGCCTATGCTGGCGCCTATGCGTTTGAAGGCCACCCACGAGCCGAGCGCGAGCGTCGGTTTGAGCGTGACGCCATCAACCGTGACCGTGAGGTCTGTGCGGGGGAAGCCGAAGCGGAGGACGTCTCCCGGTTGCATCGTCCCGCGGCCACCGAGGGCGCGCTGTACGTCGGCCACGAACAGACCTGACCGCCACGTCGTAAAACCCGTGCTCGCATTGTTCCGTGTCGTGACCGCATCTCCGGCAACCGGGCCGCGATCCGCGGCGGGAACAGACGCCAGCCGTCATACGTCGCGTGTGAGGTCAGCGCCTGTGGTAAGGTCCCCGTACGTTATGTCGAGGCGCGCCGAGTTCGCGTCCGGCTGCGTCCGCCTATCCCCGTTCCGCAAAACCCGTGCAAGTCGCCCTCCGCCTCAAAGCTCGTCTGCCGATTGCCGCATTGACCGGTAGCCTGCTCTCGGCGCGGATGGTTGGTGCACAGCCGGTGGTCAACGCGGCCGGAACGCGCGTGCCGATTGCCAGTGCAGCAGGCGCTGCCGTGGTGTCATTGCGAAGCGCACCGCTCGGTGCCGCATTCCGTCTCGATGGGCGCATGGACGAAGCCATGTGGGCGGCGGCCGACTCCATCGGCGCGCTCACCGAAATCGAACCAGTGGCCGGCCGTGCGCCGGCCGGCCGCACCGTGGTGCGCGTGCTGCGCGA
>JARIEX010000172.1 GCA_031127095.1 Gemmatimonadota bacterium | reverse complement strand
CGCCGCGCGCGGCTCCAGCGCACCGCCACCACGCACAGCACCCCGAGCAGGGCCCCCGCGAGCACGTCCACCAGGTAGTGGTACCCGCCGTACACGGCACCCACGCCGATCCCCACCGTCGCGGGGGCCAGCAGATACACCAGCGGGCGCTGGTAGCGCCACGCCAGCAGCAACTGCGTCACCGCAATGCTCATGTGCGATGACGGAAACGCGGTACCACGGGCGGAAAAGGTGGCGAGGATCCAGTCGGTGAGCCGGTGCCCCAGATCGGGGAGGACCGTGGCCTCGAGGGGCGCGCGGAACCGCGGCCCTTCCACCGGCCACACCAGAAACAGCACGCACCCCACGCCCAGCGTGACGAAGTGCGCCGTGCGCGTTTCACGGAGCGCTGCCGGCTCACCGCGCCACGCCAGGCGGGCGTACGGCACAACCAGCAGCAGGTAATACGACAGATAGCAGCCGTGCAGCAGCAGGCTGATCGCCGGTGAGGGCCAGCGCATGGCCCACGCGTGCGAGGGCACCCCGAACCAGCGGGCCTCGAGGGCCACGACCAGCGCATCGTGCATCGGGCGGGCGCTGTTCACGACCCCGATCGCGGCGTACACCGCCGCCTGCACCAGCACCGGCAGCAGCGTGGCCACCCAGAACGGCCGTGACGCCCACGGCGCCCCCGCACCCGGCGATCCCGCACCCGGTGTCACGGGTGCCTCGGCGGTCGGCGGTGCAGGGCGTCGTGATACACGCGCTCCACCTCGGCGGCTACCTGCGACCATGCAAAGCGCGGCCACCGTTTGGCCGCCCAGCGCTGCATCGCGCCGCGCCACGCCGTGTCGGTGAGCGCGCGCACCACCAGCGCGGCCAGCGCGTCGGCACGACCGGCCGGGAAGCACAGCGCGCGGCCATCACCGTCCAGCACGTGCCGGTACCCCGGGTTGTCGGCGGCGAGCGGCAGGGTGCCGGCGCGCATCGCTTCCAGCAGCACGATCCCGAAGCTCTCCCCCGCCCGCGACGGCGCGACCACACACCTCGCGGTGGCCAGCAGTTGCCACTTTTGGGCGTCTGGGACGTCGCCCAGAAACGTCACCCGCGTGAGCCCTACGCGGGCGGCGTGTGCCTCCAGGGTGGGGCGCAGTGGTCCGTCGCCGGCGATCACCAGCGGTGGGGTGGCATCGCCCAGCTGCGTCGCCACGCCGGCCATCGCGTCGAGCAGCGTGCCCACATCCTTGCGCGCGTCGAGACGCCCGAGATACAGCACCGGCGCCACCGACGACGCCGTCCCATGCACCGTCTGAGTATCGTGCACCGGCGCGTCCCCCACGCCGTTCGGGATCACGTGGTGCGTACCCGCGCCCAGATACGCCGAGACGGCCGGGGACACGCCGATGGTGGCGTGCAGCAGCAGGTGCCGCAGCAGCGCCGCGGCGGGGGGCATCAGCATGGTGGCCCAGCGCGGCGTGTCGAGGCCGGGCACGTCGTGAAACGTGGCCACGCGCGTACCACGGAAGTGCGCGGCCAGTTGCAGCGGCACCGCTGGATTCCACAGCGTGTGGAGATGCAGCACGTCGAACCCCGGCGCGAGCACCGCGCGGCAGCGCGCCCACGGGGCCCACGCGACGTCGAACCGCGTGCCGCTGAAGTGCACCGGCCGCACGGCGCCGCACCCCACCACCGGCAGCGTCCCCAACGCACCGTCCGCCCCGGGGGCGAGCACGGTCACCGTGTGTCCGCGCGCCACCAGCGCCTCCCCCAGCCCCTGGATGTGCGAGCGCACCCCGCCGAAGCGGGTGAGGCCATACGGGCTGACCTGTGCGATACGGAGCGGGCGGGACATGGTGCAGATTAAGGGGATGACGCGCGCGTGGCGGAAGTGGGGGCTGACGATGAGCATGGCGATGGTACTGCCAACCGGCACACTGCCGGCGCAGCCGTCGCCCTTTGTGCCGGTGCACGATCCGGCCTACGCGCAGATCGATCAGCTGGTAGGCAGTGGACTCGTGCGCACGGTGCTCTACGGGCAGCGGCCGTACACGCAGCGCGAGATCGCGCGTCTCGTGCGTGAGGCCCGCGCGCAGCTCGCACAACGCGACGCGTCGCGTGACGCCGCCGCGCCGCCGCCAGCCGGTGGCACCAGCGCCGCCTCACGCCGCGTGCTCGCACAGCTCGCGGCGCGGTTCGGCGACGACCCGAGCGCGCGCGCCGCGGCACAGCGCACGCTCGACGGTGAGCTGGCGTGGCTGGACAGCCCCGCGCGTGCCATTCCCCCGGCCCCCACGGGGTTCATCGACGACGCCACGGTCAACCCGCTGCTCAACGCGCGCGCCGGGCGCCGCTACGGGCAGGGACCCACGGTCGCCCTCGAACCCCGCATGGTGCAGCCGCTGGGGCGCCACCTGCTCCTCACCGCCGCCGCCCGCCTCTCGGCCGGCGGACACCCGGGCCCCGGCGGCACCTCCGGCGGCGACCCCCGCTTCGCTCAGGCCGCCCTGCAGGAGGCCACCCTCGGCACCTCGTTCCGCAACCTCGTGCTCGAGGTGGGGCGCCAACCTCTCCAATGGGGGCCGGCCCTCGACGGCGGACTCCTGCTCTCGGCCAGCAGCCGTCCCCTCGACCTCGTACGCATCCGCACCGAGGCCCCGTGGCGCGCGCCGTCGCTGCTCAAGTGGCTGGGACTCCTGCGGGGCACGATCCTGCTGGCCGACCTGGGGGCGGGGCAGAACTTCCCGCACGCCAAGGTGGGCGCCTATCGCCTCAGCGGGCAGGTAACCAGCTACTTCGAGCTCTCGGCGCAGGTGCTCGTGCAGGGCGGTGGCCGCGGGTCGCCGGGGACGTCGCTGCGCGAGCGCGTGATCGACTTCATCCCGGCGCTCAAGTACAGCCTCCCCGACGACACCACGCAGTTCTCGAACAAGCTGGCCGGGTGGGACATGCGGCTGCGCATCCCGCCGCTGCAGGGGCTGCAGCTGTACTGGGAAGCGGCCTTCGATGACATGGACCCGCGCCGGTGGCGCAGCACGGCGTGGGAGGACGGGGGGCACATCGTGGGTGCGTCGATGGGGCAGCTGGCCCCGGGAGGCGCGCTGACGGCGGCGGCCGAGTTTCACCACACCGGGCTGCGATACTATCGGCACACCGTGTTCGCGAGTGGCGTGGCCTTCAACGGCACGTTGCTGGGCAGTCCGCTGGGGCCCATGGGGGACGCCGGGGTGGTGCGTCTCGTGCACGACGCCGGTACCGGACGGCGGGCGCGGCTCCAGCTGGCCGTGGAACGCCGCGGCGGCGACGTGTGGGCCAACGCGTGGGACACGCCGGCTACCGACAACTTCCGGTTCGTGCTGGTCACGCCGCGCCCCGCCGAATGGCGGCACCGCGCGACGCTCGAGCTGGAGCGGGACGGCGTGCATGGCCACCGCACCGCCGTGCACGCCGGCCTCGAGCGGGTGCGCGACGCGGGCTTCGTGCGCGGCGCCGGCCGCTGGAACATGATCGCGGGACTTCGCACCAATTGGCGCTAAAGTGACGCATTGATGCGATTCAAATGGCGCCTCGCTCGTGTGCAGCTGGCGTGGGTGGTGGCCCTGCTCTGTACTGTCGCTGGTGTGTGGGCCGTGGCGCGGGTGCCGCTCGGCGGCCTCGGGGGCACCCTGCGCGGGGCGGCGTGGCCGTGGCTCGCCGCCGCCGTGCTGGCGCACGTGGCCATTCAACCCATCGGGGCGTGGCAGTGGCGGCTGGTGCTCCCCGAGAGCACCCCGCCCGTGCGCTGGCGTGACCTGCTGCGGCTGTTCGCGCTGGGCGCCGTGGCCAACAACACCGCCTCGTCGCTGGTGGGGCACGCCGCCGGTACCGCGATGGTGGCCGCCCTCCCCGGGGTGGGGTCGGCGCGCGCGGTCACCCTGCTGGCGCTCGACCAGCTGTGCGTGGGCGTCGCCAAGCTGGCGGTGCTGCTGGTGGCGTCTCAGCTGGTGGCCGTGCCGTTGGCAGGCGCCGCCGTGGTGTGGCCCGCGTGGATGGCGGCCGGCGTACGCGGCATCGCGCTGGCCGTTGGGGTGCTGGCGCTGCTCGCGGTGATCGTGGCGCCGGCGCTCGCCCGCCGAACGGCGGCGGGGCGGGCGCTCCCACGGCTGCACCCGCGCGTGGACCCCCTCGTGCAGGCGCTGGCCGGCGCCGTGGCCAACGCGATGGCCGCCGTGCCCCTTACCCGTGTCATGCTCGCGGCGGGGTGCGCGGTGGTGGTCAAGCTGTGCGAGGCGGTGGGGATCGCCGCCGTGCAGCTGGCGTTCGGGGTGCCGGTGTCCCCGCTGTCGGTGGCCCTCGTGCTGGCCGCCACCACCGTGGCCACACTGGTGCCCGTCATGCCGGCCAACCTGGGCACCTACGAGGCCAGTGTGTTCGCGGCGCTCACCGCCGTGGGGGTGACCCCCGAGCTGGCGGTGGCCGTGGCGCTGGCGCAGCACGGGGCGCAGCTGGTGGCCGCCATCGTGCCGGGGGTGCTGGTGGCGTGGTCCCGGGTCGTGGCGTAGGCTGCTACCGCCCGTACCCCACGCCGAGGCCAAGGGCGCGGCGATGGATGACGCCCACGCGCCACTCGTCGCGCCGCGTGCGCACCAGCCAGAGTCCCAGCGACTTGACCACCCCGGGGAGGGCGCCCGGGTACACGTTCACCGCCAGCACGTTCTCCGCCGGACTCGTGGTCGCGGACACCAGCAGCGAGTTGTTGCGGTCCCAGTAAATCCCGGCGGCGGGGGCAAAGCCCACCGTCTCGTGCCCCTGCGCGTCGATCTCGCGCACTTCGGTATCGCCGCCGGCGCCCAGACTCAGGTGGTGCGCCGTGCCCACCCGGTGACTGATCCCCAGCTGCGCGCCCATGCCGCCCCGGATGAACAGCCGCGTGCGTTCGAGCCCTACCGGCACCTTGAAGGTGAAGTACTGCCCGTTGTTCTGCAGCTGCCGGTTGGGCCACGTGAGCGACGCCTGACTCGACCAGTCGGCGGCCTGCAGCGTCTGCGTGAGAAAGCGGGTGGGCTGATCCCAGTGGAACAGCAGAATGGCGGCCGCGTCGAACACCAACAAGTCGGCCACGCCCCCCGGGCTCGCGATGCGCACCCCCGGTTGCTCGGACACCTCATTTAGCACGCTGGCGGCATACGTGTTCAGCATGGCCATCAGGCGCGGGGCCGGCACGCCGCGGGCACGGTACCACTCGTCGAGCAGGCGCATCGTGAGGCCGCCGCCCATGAAGTGTTCGGTGTAGTTCACGAACCAGTTCAGTTCGTCCAGCTGGAACGACAGCGGCAACAGCTCCACGCGCGTGAAGCGGTTCCAGCCGCCGAAGCGATCCACCGCGGCACCCGGATGCTGGAACACCTCGCGGATGCCGTGATGCCACGCGTTGCGGTACGGAAACGTGGTGATGTTGCGCGGACTCTGGCGCAGCTGGAAAATGTCGAAGCCCTTGTTCAGCAGCACCGTGGCCGGGCTGTTGTACGCATCGCTGCCGTAGTCGTAGCCCTTGTGCAGCAGACGGGTGCTGTCGGCGTGCGAGGGAGCGTTCCACGGCGTACGGATCTGGGCCTGTAGCGGAGCGGCGCACACCGTCAACAGCGCCCACCGTGCCAACCGCGCCCTCACGCCCCGCCCCACGCTATGACCTCGGCGCATACCCTACCCCCACGCCCAGCAGTCGCCGGTGTACCAGCCCCCACACAGGGCGCCCGTCGTGCGTGATCGCCCCCCACACCCCCACGTC
The DNA here is from genome assembly GCA_031127095.1 of Gemmatimonadota bacterium. GTDB lineage: Bacteria > Gemmatimonadota > Gemmatimonadetes > Gemmatimonadales > Gemmatimonadaceae > Gemmatimonas. The sequence goes on along the minus strand of JARIEX010000172.1, from coordinate 956 downwards.
GCGCCAGCGCCCCGGCAGCACCCCGGGGTACACGTTCAGGGTGACCCGCTGCACGGCCGGGCCCGCGGTGAGGCTGGCCAGCAGCGAGTGGTGGCGATCCACATACACGCCCCCGCCCGGACGCAGCCGGATCGACTCCGCGCGCGTCACCGGGTCCACGAGCCGGATCTCCGTGTCGCCGCCCGCCGCGAGCGTGACGGCGTAGCCATCGGCCAGCGCGCGCGTGAGACCGGCCTGCACCCCCATGCCCCCGCGCAGAAACAGACGCCAGTGCGCGCGCGGCAGCGGCACCTTGTAGACCAGATATTGCCCGTTGTTGCGCAGCGCGCCGTCGGACGTGAAGGTGGCCTGCGTGGACCAGTTGGCGGCCTGCAGGGTGCCGCCGAACCAGCGCACCAGCGGGTCGAGGCTGAAGAGCGCGATCCCGCCCAGGTCGAACACCCAGAGGTCGGCCACCGTGGACGCGGCGGCCGTGGGGGCCCCCGGGAATTCCGCCATCTCGTTGAGCGCGGCGGCGGCCAGTGTGGTGGCAGCGGCCCGCAGCCGCGGGGCCGGCGCGCCGTGCCGCGCGTACCAGGCGTCGAGCATGCGGTAGGTGAGGCCACCCGCGAGCAGATGCTCGGTGTAATTCACCACCCACGCGGCGTCCTGCGTGTTCGCGGTGGCGGGGAGCACCTCCGTGCGCAGCCACCGGTTCCACCCCGGATGCCGCTCGATCGCGCCCCGTGGATGACGCACGGCGTCCCACAGCATGCCGCGCGCGGTGGTGCCGTACGGGAACGTCCACACATCGCGCCGCGCATTCCGCGCCTGCATGTGGTCGAAGCCCTTGTTCAGCAGCACCGACAGGGGCGAGTACAGCGACTCGCTGCCGTAGGAGCGGCCACGGTACAGCAGACGCTCGGCCGGCACGGTGGTGTCGGCGACGGCCGATGGTGCCACGGCGAGTGACGACG
>JARIEX010000035.1 GCA_031127095.1 Gemmatimonadota bacterium | reverse complement strand
GAGTGGGTGGAGGGACAGCGGTCGGTGGTGCACGCCGGGGTGCGGCGGGTGCTGGCGGAGCAGTTGAGGGCGCGTCGTGAGCGGGCGGATTGGACCGGGGCGGAGCGACTGGCGCGGTGGCTGCTGCAGTTCGATGCACTGAACGAGGATGCGACGCTGACGCTGGCCGAGTGCACCATGCTGGCCGGTTCGAAAGCGGCGGCGGTCGCGATCCTGGACCGGTATCTGGAGGAGATCGGTCCGGCGGCCGGGGACATCCGCCTGCCGGCGACGACGTTGCGAAAGCGGTTCACGGAGGTGCCGGCACGGCGACGCGCGTCGTTGGCGCCATCGGAGCGGCACTTCGTGGGTCGTGCGACGGAGCTGGCGAATCTGACGATGGCGATGCGTCGAGCGCGGTGGCATGACGGGAGCGCGGTGCTGCTGGACGGTGCTGCTGGAATCGGAAAGACTCGGCTCGCGAACCAGCTATCAAAGGTCGCCGAGATCGAAGGATTTCGAGAAGTCCGTTTTGAATGTCGCGAAGGAGATGCGAATCGCGCGCTAAGCGCACTGATAGAGCCTCTGGCTGAGCTACTTGATCTTCGCGGTGCGATCGGCTGCTCTCCAGAGAGCATGACTGTGCTGCGACGCATCCTGGGAATCGATGAGGCAGCATCAACGCCCGAACCAGCAGCCGTAGAAGTCGAGTCAGCGGCGGGAGCACCGCCAAGCAGGGAATCACGTGCGCTTCGAGGACGGTCGGTACAACATGCTGTAATTGATCTAATCGGTGCGGTCACTGAGGAGAGGCCGTTACTCCTAGTAATCGAGAATCTACATTGGATAGACGAAGACTCATGGGCAGTGCTTCGCGACCTGTCCGAGAGCGTCAGCCTAATGCGTGTGTTTCTGCTCTTCTCGATGCGAACGACGCCGCATCTAATGGAAAAGCCAATTCAGCTGGTTCCAGCGGTCCAGGTGACTGTCCTGCGTCCTCTACTCCCCGACGAAACTCTTCTGCTAGTTCGCTCGCTGAGTGAAGAACTAGCCGCCCCGTTGATGCCGGACGTTGAGGAGTGGATCGTCAGCGCGAGCGAAGGCAGTCCATTCTTCCTGCGTGCACTCATGAATCACTGGGCGGAAACCGGAGAGGCCGGCGGAATTCCGCCGACTCTTCAGCTTCTCCTAGACCAGCGAATCGCACGCCTTCCTTCTGCAGCTGTTCGCGCATTGCAGACGATTTCGCTACTCGGTACATATGCATCGCTTGATCGGATCATTGCATCGCTTCAACTACCGACACACGAGCTGCTAGGGGCACTTGAACAGCTCGAAATCGAGGGATATTTAGCGAATGACGATGCCTCGCTCGTTGTGTCTCATGAGCTAGTTGGACGGGCCGCCACCAGTCGGATGTCGACTCTTGTATGTGCGGCTTTGCGCTCATCAATCGGCGAAGCTTTTGAAGCTGAGTATCTGAGAACTCAGGACTCTCAACTCCTACTTCAATCGTTGCATCACACAGAAAAGAGTGGGCGCAACGATTCTGTGCTTCGATTCCTCGTTAAGCATGCAGATCCGCTAATCGAGGCGGGGCGTCCACGTGGTCTTCTAACCTCACTTAACCGCGCGGTCGCTGCGAAGCCTTCGAGTGTCGTTACACAAGTTGTCCGACGACTTCAGGCTCGGCTTGAACTTGAATCTGGCGAGTATGCTAAATCACTGGCACTCGGAAGTAGCGGACTCCTACTTCCCTCAGACCTGACCGTAATCGCAGCAGAGCAGGCTGACGAAGCACTGTCGCTTGTAGATTCGGCGTACCGAGCAGACCCGTTCGTGGATCGCGATGAACTCTGCGAATTCACTGTTCGACTAGTAAGCGTCGCCCACCTGCCAAGGCAGGTACGCCTTCGCGCCGCTGAGATTGGTTTGGTGATCGCGTCAAACACATGTGATGACCGACGTGCAAACCTGCTCTTCGAGAAGATTGCGCCGACGCAGCAGGAAATTGCTCTGGATGATCGCGTCGAGCGCATGGCGCTCCTTTACCACACCATTTTTGGTTCTCTCTCGAGCAGTGAGAGTATCGCCAAGGCGATGTTCAAGAAGGCCATAACACTCTCGGCATCGACAACAAGCTACCAAGATGCGGGCCGAGCAGCATTTACCCTGCGGATGTGTGGCTGCATCGAACAGGCAAAACACGCTTTCGAGATTAGCTATCAAAAAGCGATTGAGATTGAAGCGCCCAGACTAGCACAGTTTCCAGCCTGGCAACTGGCCAATCTATATCTCGAAGAGAATAGCAAGCCAGATTCCGACTTTTGGACGAGCGTGCTTTCATCGCTGTTTCAGACAGAGGAAGACGAAGTCTCCTCGAGCTATGTCGTCGCTTACTTCTGCCGAGCCGCAATCGAGGAGCGAGACACCAAGAGTGCAAAGAAATATCTCGATAATTGCAAACGAGTTTATCCGCGTTTCCCCACAGTGAAAGCTCACACCTACCTAGTCGCACTGGAACTCGGCACCTTTCTCATCGATCCAGAATGGATGCCTAGCGATGCGATCCTTGAGGTCGCACAGGCACGTTTCGACGCGACTGCACGCTTTGGCACAAGCGATTTCTTCGTGTCGACTTTCGCCGAAGCGCTAGTTCGTGCACGGCGCGAAGAGGAAGGAGCCGCTCTTCTCTCGCATTACTTACAGAATCTTCGGCGAGATAAGTCGCCATATTCATTCAACATTCAGCGGTTACGAGGCCAACTCAACATCGAACTATGAAAGGCTAAGCGACGGCTGGGGTTTTCATTCGGTTACGAACGAGCTCAAGGATTTGCGTAAGTGAATGAACTCTGCCAGAGTCATTCTGGTCAAAGAGCCTTGCGAAATCAGCAGAATTCACGAGGGCATCGCAAATGATTGGATCGAACTGGACCCCGCGACATCTTAGCAGTTCCGATCGCACCTCTGCCTGACCGAGGGCTTTCCGATACGGCCGATCGGTAGTCATCGCATCGATAGTGTCGGCAAACATGATGATGCGAGATCCCAGCGGGATTTCTTTGCCCGCTAGACGATCGGGATACCCAGTACCATCCCAATTCTCGTGATGATGGCGAACGGCTGGGATGATGTCCTGCAAGTCTGAAATCTTTGCGACGAGCTCTGCACTCTTAATAGGGTGGAGCTCCATGATCGCGCGCTCTTCTGGTGTCAGGCGCCCAGGCTTTGAGAGGATTGGCGCGAAGATTTCATGAATCTTTCCAACGTCGTGGAGCAAAGCAGCTACAGAGATGCGCTCGATGTCCTTGGGCCCGAGCCCGATCACCTGCGAGATGATTCGCGAATATCTGCTCACGCGTTGCGAGTGACCAGACGTGTAGGGGTCACGGAACTCTACAGTCTGAACAAAGAGCTCAAGTAGCTCCTTATTCGTAGTTTCAAGTTGGTGCTTCGACTGGTAGGTGAGGCGGAGGCCTAGGACCAGCGCACAGAGCACCAGAACACCCCAGCCCCCCCAATCCACATAAGCTCGCGCAAACGCGAAGACGCCCGGGATAGCAACGATGTCGTAAACGAGCCCAGCCGAGTTGCCCTCATACCAAGTCTTGAGAATGCTTTTGCCCTCAGCGAAACCGATGGCAGCGGCAACGGCGAGGGTATTGACGACCAAGAACACGACCACCGCCGCGGCGTGCGGCGCTGCGTGAAATCGCGGGTCTTCCAGCAGCGACTTGCCACCAAGGACCAGATAGGTACCGATGGAGACCGAGCCAGCGAGCACAATCTGAGCAACATTGAATGCCCGCTTGATCGCCATCTTTGGTTTGACCATCTCAGCGACCACCGCTCCGGCACCAACAACTGCGACAGTCGACCAGGATGGTGCAAGAACGAAGGCGGTCAGATACGGAATGAAGGAGACGGTGCCGAACGTGCTTCCCTGAATTCGATAGCTAAGTACCGTGCCCAAGAAAGCGACTAGTGTCAGCCAACCCGCACCCTCGAGCTGGGCGAAATCGACATTAGCATCATAAGAATAGAGCGCGACAAGCGAGGCAGCGGCTGCTGCCACGATCGCATATACGTACGCGATTACGCTTGTCTTCATGGACATAAGAGATTTCCGGTCCCCGTCAACTAACCGCTCTAGGTCAACCCCAGAGCTTCATGTCTGCCAAAACGAACGACCACATAGCGTTCACGAGCTGGGCCACGAATTCCATCTTTGCGTCACCTCCCATCGGGGTAGTCACGCGTGCCCCGCTCGGGACGCCGCGTGCTGGACGAGGTTGGCTCCGCTCCTCCTGCTTGGCCTGCCCGCTCAGCTCCGCTCTAGTCGGTTGACGGGGACGTTTTTTTGAATCGTCTCGTACAGACGATGGGGGGTGGAAACGACGGGAGCACCCTCACGGGCGCGCCGGCGATGTTCAACGGTCGATATGGATCCAGCGGTTCGTCGCATCGAGCACCGCCAGAACGGCGCTCGTTTCGGCGCTCTCGCGCAGTTCACAGCTTCCCGTCAGCACTACCGGCTCGCGACCGACGCGCGCCGCCACACTGACGAAGATGAATTCCCGGTCGAACGCCTCCATGAGCTTCGCCCCTTCCAGCGCCAGCGAGCGTTCGCCGCCCACCGTCGCCTTCGTGGCACTCACGATGGCCTGCAAGGTCGCGCGCGACGCCAGATCGATCCGCGACCGCTCGCTCTCCTGCCCTTCCGCTTCTCCCACGTACTCCTGACCGTCCCGGCTCAGCGTGACGCGGCACAGCACCCCACGGGACCGCGACCGCCGGACCTCCACATCCTCGAAGATCAACACCCGGCGGCTGGCCGGTTGCGCCTCCCCGATGGACGCGATCGCCAATCCCGCGCGGGAAGCACCCCCCACCTGACCACTGGGCGGCGCAGACGCAACGGAGGCGGACGGAACGGCCGCCTGGGCGGCCGCCACCGGTGGAACGGCTGCGGCGGGCGCCGCCTGCGCAGCGGCCGCCGGCACCGCCGCGGCGGCCCCAGGCGTCACCGGCTGGTCCACGGCCCGCGGAGCATCCAGCGTGGTCGCAATCGAAATCTTCCGGTGATTCACCCGGAGACCGAGCTGCGCCATGAGCGCGCTCTCGATGTTGCGCACCGTGTTCTTCGGGAGCACCAGATCGGTGGTCAACACATGGATCTCATCCACGGCACCCGTCTCGTTCGGCACGATCCGCACCGACAACACCCCCGGCAGCGTCGCGATCAGCTCCTCAGCCCGCCGAATAGGCAACACACTCCCCGCAATCGTGCCGTGCGGGGACTGGGACGATGTTAAGCCGAAATTGATGGGTATGGACAGGCGGGGCTCCGCGACGGGGACGAACCGTAGGGCATGGGTCGGCAGTCTGCAGAGCTAATATGTGACATGGATTCCGAATTACGCAAGCGGGAATGCGTCACAAGATGTTGTCCGGCATGGACGTACCGGCTCAGACCTCAAGCATCCTCTCGCCCTGCCTCCTCATCCACACCGCCCCCCTCCTCCCCCTCCTCCCCCTCGTACTCCCGCAACTTGCGGTACAGCGTCCGCTCCCCGATCCCCAGCAGATCGGCGGCTTTGCGCCGGTTCCCCCCCGTATCCCGCAGCGCCGCCTGAATGGCCAGCCGCTCGATCTCCGCCATCGTCATCCCCGGCCCCAGCGTGATCACCGTGGCGGGCAGCGACTGATCAGGCGGCTCGATCCCGCGCACCATCGCATAGCTCGACGGTGGCATCACCTCGGTCAGGGCCGTCCCGCTCACCACCGGCGGCGTCCGCACCTCCCCCACCCACCCGGGGGCCGACGCGCGGCTTTCCACGTCCATCCGGCGACGCAGCTCCTCCACCTGCAACTTCAACTCGACCAGCGAACGCACGATGAACTCGAGCTCGCGCCCCTGCGCCCGCTCCCCCTCACGCACCATCGGGCCCACATGCACCGGCAACAGCCGACGCCCGTCCCCCCCTTCACGGATGGCGCGCGGAATATCATCCGCGCCGATCTCGCGGCCATGCGCCAGCACGACCATGCTCTCCACCAGGTTGCGCAACTCGCGCACGTTGCCGGGCCACGCGTATTCCACCAGCACGGCCAGCGCGTCGCCGGAAATGCCGTGGAATTCCCGGTCGTGCAACGACGCAAACTCGGTCACGAACCGTCGCACGAGCAACGGGATGTCATCACGCCGCTCGCGCAGCGGCGGCAAGTAGATCCCCAGCACATTCAGCCGGTAGAACAGGTCGGCGCGGAAGCCGCCCTCCTGCACGTGCTCGCGCAGCGGACGGTTCGTGGCCGCCACCACCCGCACGTCCACCGCGAACGGCTTGCCGCTGCCCACGCGCGTGACTTCACGCTCCTCGAGCACGCGCAGGAGTTTCACCTGCGTACTCTGCGGCACCTCGCCGATCTCGTCCAGAAACAGCGTGCCGGTGTCCGCCAGTTCGAACCGCCCCAGCCGCCGCTCGGCCGCGCCGGTGAACGCGCCCTTCTCATGACCGAACAGTTCACTTTCCAGCAACGACTCCGGCAGCGCACCCACATTGACGGCGATGAACGGCTTCCCGCGCCGCGGGCTCAACCGAGCAATGGCGCGCGCCACCAGCTCCTTGCCGGTGCCGCTCTCCCCTTCGATCAGCACGGTGCTCGTGACCGGCGCAATCTGCTCGATCTTCACGAGCACTTCCCGGATCGCCGCCGATTCCCCCACGAGTCCGGTGAGCTCGGCGAGGCGCTGCCGCTCGAGTCGGCGGCGGATGCTGTCCACCACGTCCTCGATGCGCACCGGCTTCGGCCACAGATCGGCATACCCGAGCTCGCGGAGCCGCTCGAGCATCGGCGGGTCCGCCACGTCCGTGAAGCCGAGGACGGCGACGTTGTCCCACAGCAGCTGGCGGACGAGCGACACGTTGGCGCCGTCGAGCAGCGCCCCGGTCAGCACCACCACGTCCGGACGGGCGCGACGCACGTCACCACGCACATCGTCCATCGGCGAGATGGTGACCGTGGTGACGCCATCGGCCTCGAGCGCCGCGTTGAGCCGGACCGCCGGCTCGACGTCGGTCATGAGAATCGCGACGACGCTGGCCGCGCCGTCGTCTGCGCCGCCACGCCGGACCGCCGCGGGGCGCACGCGCGTGCTCACGCCTTGCCCGCCCGCTTGTAAAACGGCAACGGGACCACCCGCGCCGGGAGCAACCGGCCGCGGATATCGATCGCGAAGGTCGTACCAACCACCGCCGCCGCCGTGGGCAGGTAGCAGGTGCCGATCGGGATACCGAGCGTCGGGCTCATGCAACCGCTGCGCACCTCGCCCACCGGCACGCCGCCGTACACGACGCCGTGTCCATGCCGCGGAATCGCCCGTTCGTCGATGGTGAACCCGACCAGTTTGCGGTCGGTGCCGTCGGTGTGCTGACGGCGCAGCACGTCCTGACCGAGGAACGGCTCACGCTTGGCCAGCTTCACGAGCCAGGTGAGTCCCGCTTCGATGGGTGTCGTGTGATCGTCGAGTTCATGGCCGTACAGACACATGCCCGCTTCGAGACGCAGCGAATCGCGGCAGCCCAGTCCGGACGGCGTGACCGCACCCGCCGCCATGATTGCGTTCCAGACGTGCCCCGCCTGCGCCTCGTCGAAATACAATTCGAAGCCCAGCTCGCCCGTGTATCCGGTGCGCGAGATGATGCACGGCACACCGGCCACACGCCCTTCGGTGAACCAGTAGTACTTGATGCCGTCGAGCGGCACGTCGGCCAGCGACGCCACGATCGCGGGCGCCAGCGGCCCCTGAATGGCCAGCAGCGCGGTCGCGTCGGAGATGTCCGTCATCGTGCAGTCGAAGCCGCCGCGGTGCGCCTCGAGATGTGCGAGATCCTTGTCGCGGTTGCTGGCGTTGATCACGAGCATGAGGTGATCCGCGAAGCGGTACACCAGCAGGTCGTCCACGATCGTGCCGTCGTCGCGCAGCAGCGTGGAGTAGTGAACCTGCCCCACGGCCAGCGCCTCGACGTCGTTGCTGGTGACGGACGCCACAAACCGGATCGCATCAGGGCCGCGCACGATGACTTCGCCCATGTGCGACACGTCGAACATCCCGCACGCCTCGCGCACCGCCTTATGCTCGGCGGTGATGCCGGTGGGGTACTGCACCGGCATTTCGTAACCGGCAAAGGGGACGATCTTGGCGCCGAGGGCGACGTGCACGTCGTGGAGGGGCGTGCGCTTGAGCGGACCGGAAGCGATATCAGTCATGGCTGGGCCAAAGAAGCGGGGCGTGACCCGAACGGTCACGCCCCGAAAGATGCCCGATTTGGCAGGAACCTGCCAGCGTGTTGCCACGGTGGCAGTAATTCCGCGCCGACCTCAGCCGATGGCGGCCATGACGGCTTCGGCGTGCCCGGCCGGCTTGACCTTCTCGAACACCGACGCGATCCGCCCGTCGGGATCGATCACGAACGTGGTGCGCTCGACGCCCATGTAGGTCTTGCCGTACATCGACTTTTCCTTCCATACATCGTACGCCTGCAGCGCGGTCTTCTCGACGTCGGCCAGAAGCGTGTACGGGAGCTCGAACTTCGCCTTGAACTTGGCGTGCGACTTGACCGGGTCGGGGCTGATCCCGAGGATCACGGCCTTGGCGGCGTCGAAGCGTGGCAGGGCGTCCCGAAACTCACACGCTTCCACCGTGCACCCCGACGTGTCGTCCTTGGGATAGGCGAAGAGGACCACCCACTGCCCGCGCAGCGACGAGAGCGTGAGCGTGTCGCCGCTGTCAGTGGGGAGGGTGAAGTCGGGCGCGAGCGTACCGGCAGCGATGGGCATCGGAAAGCAGTCGTGGTGAAAGATCGGGGGGGGCGCGGCAAACACCGCGCCCGTCGGTCAACTCGCGGGCGCGAGCGCTTCGTTCCCCATCAACACGGCCATGATGGCCTTCTGCACGTGCAGGCGGTTCTCGGCCTCGTCCCACACGACACTCTGCGGGCCGTCGAGCACGTCGGCCGTGACCTCCTCCCCACGGTGCGCGGGCAGGCAGTGCAGAAAAATCGCGTGCGACGCCGCCTGTGCCATCACGGAGGCATCGACCTGATACAGCGCGAAGGCCAGGGCGCGCCTGGCGTGCTCTTCCTCCTGCCCCATGGACGCCCACACATCGGTGGTGACCACGTCGGCACCGGCGACGGCCTGGCGGGGGTCGCGCATGAGATGCACGTGCCCGGACGCGACGCCCGCCGCCAAAAAGCCAGCGTCGGGGTCGTAGCCTTCGGGGCAGGCCAGATTGAGCCGGAATCCCAGATGCGCCGCCGCCTCGATCCACGAGTTGGCCATGTTGTTGCCATCGCCGATCCATGCCACCGTCTTGCCGCGCACGTCACCGAGGTGCTGCTGGATGGTGAGGACGTCGGCCAGGATCTGGCACGGGTGCGACAGGTCGGTCAGCCCATTGATGATCGGCACGCGGGCATACTCCGCCAGCGTTTCGACGTCGGCGTGCGCGAACGTGCGGATCATGATGCCGTGCACGTAGCGGTCGAGCACGCGGGCCGTATCCGCGATGGGCTCGCCCCGCCCCAGCTGTACGTCGCGCGGCGACAGAAAATGCGCCGTGCCGCCCAGCTGCGTGACGCCCACTTCGAACGACACGCGGGTGCGGGTGGACGACTTCATGAAAATCATGGCTAACGCCTTTCCCACGAGCGGCTTACGGTCGTAGGCGCCGGTCCGCATGCGTTCGGCGAGGGCGAGCAGGGCGACGGTCTCCGCGGGGGAGAAGTCGGCGATGTTGAGGAAATCGCGATGCGGCAGCAGGTTAGACGACATCCGCCGAAAAATATGAGCGTGCGGCGACGGAACCAACCCATCCCGGGCCTCGACGGCGATCTTTCCTTGACAGCGTGTCCCGTGGCCGCCATTCTTTGTTCGGTTACTGGACAAACTTTCGAGGGCCCCCTCCCGCCCGGGCCTTCCGCCAGCGCCTCCGTTTTTTCACCCGGAGTGGATCGCCATGCAATTCTCCCCATCCGCGTCGCGCGCCCTCGGTTATGCCGCCCTCGGTTGTGCCGGCCTCCTGTTCGCGGCCGCCTGCAGCCGCGACACGAGCACGCTGGAACCGGCGCCGTTTCCCTCGGGGGGAGCCATCTTCGGCGACGCGGTCGCGGCGGGCGTCGATTTCCAGGCGTTCGCGGGTTCCAAGACGGACGCGCTGTCGTCGGATGCGACGACCAGGCGCGACGGCGCGGCCTCGCTCAAGGTCATCGTCCCGGGGCCGGGCGATGCCAGCGGCGGATACGCGGGCGGTGCCTTCGTGGCGCAGACGCCGCGCGACCTGAGCGGCTACAACGCGGTGACCTTCTGGGCCAAGGGGAGCATTTCGGCCAAGCTCGATGTGATCGGTCTGGGCAACGACAATACCGGCACCTCGAAGCTGAACGCACAGCGCAGCAACATCGACATCTCGACGAACTGGACCAAGTACACGCTGCCGATTCCGTTGGCGGCCCGTTTGACGTCCGAACGCGGCATGTTCTTCTTCGCCGAAGGGCCGGAGAACGGCGCGGGCTACACGCTGTGGTTTGACGAGATCAAGTTCGAAACCGTGGCCGACCTCGAACCGGCCCGCGCCAGCATTCCAACGCTGTCGCTCACGTCGGAAGTGGGCGCGACGGTGACCGTAACGGGCACGAAGGTGGCGCGCACCATTGGCGGGTCGGAGCAGATTGTGGACGCATCGGCCGCCTACTTCACCTTCAAGTCGTCGAACCCCGCCGTCGCGACCGTAAGCGCCAACGGGACGATCACCACGGTAGGCGTGGGGACCAGCACGATCACCGCCACGCTGGGCGCTGACGCGGCCACGGGGGCCATTACGCTGCGCACGGCGACGGCACCGGCCACCGCCGCGCCGACACCAACGCGCGCGGCGGCCGATGTGATTTCGCTGTTCAGTAACGCCTACACGAACGTGCCGGTGGACACCTGGTCGGCCGCCTTCGATCAGGCCGACGTGGCCGAGGTGCAGGTGGCCGGCAACGCCACCAAGCGCTACACCAATCTGGTGTTCGCGGCGGCGGAGTTCATCACGACCAAGGTGAATGCCACCGCCATGACGCATCTCCACCTCGATGCGTACATGAACGACGTGGCCAACTTCCGCGTGAAGCTGGTGGACTTCGGACCAAACAACGTGTTCGGTGGCGGAGACGACTCCGAGCACGAAGTCGCGGTGTCGGCGCTCAGCGTCCCGCCGCTGGTGGCCAACGCGTGGAACAGCATCGACATTCCGCTGTCGCAGTTCGCCGGGCTCTCGCGCCGCGCCAACCTCGCGCAGCTGATCATTGTGGGATCGAGCCCCACGGTCTATCTCGACAACGTGTACTTCTACAAGTCGGGCGTCCCGCCGGCTGCCGGCGGGCCGGCCACTGCGGCGCCGGCTCCCACGTTCACGGCCGCCAACACGTTGGCCATCTACTCGAACGCCTACACCAGCTCGGGTGTGGATACATGGTCGGCCGACTGGGATCAGGCCGACGTGGCAGACGTGCGGATTGGCAACGACGATGCGAAGCGCTACAGCAACGTGGTGTTCGCCGGCATCGAGTTCATCTCGAAACAGGTGAACGCCGCGTCGATGACGCACTTTTCCATGGACGTGTGGACGCCAGACGCCACGGCAGCACCCGCGGTCTTCAAGATCAAGCTGGTGGACTTCGGCGCGAACGGCGTGTACCAGGGTGGCGACGACTCCGAGCACGAGATCACGCTCACGGCGGCGACGACGCCGGCACTGGGCACCGGGGCGTGGGTCCGCCTGGATGTCCCGTTCACCGCCTTCCCCGGACTGACGGCACGGGCGCACCTGGCGCAGCTGATCTTTTCCGGCGACCTGAAAACGGTGTACGTGGACAACATTCTCGTCCACCGGTAGCAGTACCTTCGGGGGCTCCCCGTTTCATGCCCTTCAGAGACCCGATGACCGACCGCATCCGCTGTGCAGTCGGCGCTCCCGGCGCCGACCCGTCCCGCGCCCGTCCGCTGGCCACGTCGATCCTGCGACTGATCTGGGACGAGGAATTCATCTCGCGTGCCGATATCGCCCGACGACTCGACGTGTCGCGCAGCACGGTGTCGGATATCGTGGACGCCTTGCTCCCCACGGGACTCGTGGCCGAAGCCGGGGTCGGGGCGTCCAGCGGCGGCCGCCGGCCGATCGTGCTGGCGTTCCAGTATCAGGCGTTCTCGCTCCTGGGCGTGGACATCGGTGCGTCGCACGTCTCCGTCGTGCTCACCGATCTGCAGGGACGCGTGCGTGCGTGGCAGCATCAGTCGTTTCCGGTGCATGCCGATCCCGACGGCACCCGTCGTTTGGTCACCACGCTGTGCGATGCGTGCCTCGGCATGGTGGATCTCACCGCGTCACCGCTGCTGGGCATCGGCGTCGCGCTGCCCAGCCCCGTCGATCCGCGCTACCCCGACAAGGTGTCGCCGCGCGCGATGGTCCGTTGGGAAGGACGGCACGGCCTCGAGCCGCTGATTACCCGCTACGGTGTGCCGGTGCTGCTGGACAACGATGCGAATCTCGGCGCACTGGCTGAGCACTGGTGGGGCGCCGCGCGCGGCCTGTCCGACTTCACGTTCATCAAGATCGCGACCGGCATCGGGGCGGGACACTTCATTGGCGGGCGCATCTACCGCGGTGCCGGCGGCGTGGCGGGTGAAATCGGCCACGTTACGATCGACGTGCACGGCAATCCGTGCATCTGCGGCAATCGCGGGTGTCTCACCACGTATGTCGGGTCGCAGGAGTTGGTGGAGCACGCGCGGACGCTGTTGCCGGAGTATCCCGAGAGCAGCCTCGCGGACGCCCCGCTCACCTACAGTGCCCTCGAGGCAGCGGCCGGCGCGGATGATCCGCTCGCGCTCCGCGTGGTGACCGAAGCGGCCGAGCACATCGGCACCGTGGTGGCCGGTATGCTCAACCTGTTGAACCCCGCCGCCGTGATTCTGGGCGGCAGCTTGCCCGGTCTGCGGGAGCAGGTGCTCGTCCCGATCCGCGAGTCCGTCATGCGGCGCACGTTCACCAGCGCCGTCGCGTCGTCGGACATCCAGACCAGTGCGCTGGGCGAGCGCGGCATCGCGATCGGCGCCGCCACGCTGGTGCTGGATGCGCTGCTGCAGGATCCGAAATCGCTCATCACCCTCCGGGCTTCGTAGCCTCAACCCCGCCCCTCATGCGTCGTCTGTACGTCATCGGTTTCGCGCTGTCCGTGGTCGGATGCTCGTCCGCCACGGAGGCACCGGCCCGCACCATCGTGTGGGAGGACGATTTCCCCGGACCGGCCGGGCAGATCGCCAGTCCGACCAACTGGACCTTCGACGTGGGCGAGGACTGGGGCAACGCGCAACAGGAGTACGACACCGACCGCGCGACGAATGCGTCGCTGGACGGCAACGGGCATCTCGTGATCACCGCGCGCCGCGAAACGTATCGCGGCCGCCAGTACACGTCGGCACGCCTGAAAACCCTGGGGCTACGTGCGTTCAAATACGGCCGCGTAGAAGGGCGCATGAAGCTGCCGCGTGGACGCGGGTTGTGGCCGGCGTTCTGGATGCTTGGCACCGACTTCCCATCGGTGGGCTGGCCGCAGACGGGCGAGATCGACATCATGGAGAATCGCGGACAGGAACCCAGCACGGTGGTGGGGAGCCTGCACGGTCCCGGCTATTCGGGAGGCGCTGCGCGCACGAAATCGAAGACACTCACGCTCGCGCGCCTCGACAATGACTTCCACGTGTACGCCGTGGAATGGACGCCGGAGCAGATCGAGCACTCGATCGACGGCACCGTGTACCTCACCACCCGCCGGACCGACGTGAACGGACCGTGGGTGTTCGACAAACCCTTCTTCATCATCCTGAACGTCGCCGTGGGTGGAAACTTCGTGGGCGCGCCTGACGCCATCACGACCTTTCCGCAGCAGATGGTGATTGACTGGATCCGCGTGTACGAGGCGATCAAGTGAGCCCCAACGGCACATCGGTGACGCACGCCACTCCCGCGGCCGACCGCATCCCGTTCTCGGGAAAGCTGGCGTACGGCATGGGCGCGTTCGTGAACAATCTGCTGGCGGCAGCGATCGGCGGCATGCTGATCATCCTCAACCTCGGCTTCGGCATGGACCCGGCGCTGGTGGGACTCGCCAGTGCCATTCCACGCGTAACCGATGCGCTGACCGATCCGATCATGGGCTTCATTTCGGATCAGACGCGCTCACGCTGGGGGCGACGACGCCCGTACATCTTCATCGGTGCGATCCTGTCCGGCCTGTTCTTCGCGCTGCTGTGGATGATGCCAACCGGCCGCAGCGACCTGTTCTATTTCTGGTACTTCACGATCGGCTCCACGATTTTCTACGTGGGGTACACGATCTTCGCGACGCCCTGGGTGGCGCTCGGCTATGAGCTCACCCCCGACTATCACGAGCGTACGCGCCTGATGGGCGTGCAGAACTTCATCGGTCAGCTCGCGTACGTGGTGTCGCCGTGGTTCCTGTGGATCATGACGCACAAGCCGTGGTTTGCCACGCCCACGATCGGCGCCCGCTGGCTGGCGATCGTGATCGGGATCGTGGCCGCCGTGGTAGGGATCCTGCCGGCGATTTTCCTGCGCGAGCGGTTCTCCGCCAGTGAGGCGGTCCCGGCCAGCGTCGCCGACGGCCCGACGGAAACCGCGTGGGCCTCGGTGCGCCGCAACACCACCGCTTTCTTCAAGGGCTTCGCGACCACGCTGCGCTCACGGCCTTACCTGCGCCTGTGCATCGCGACGTTCCTGGTGTTCAACGGCTTCATCATGATCTCGTCGTTTTCGTCGTACGTGATCATCTACTACGTGTTCGGCGGTGACCAGCAGCGCGGGGCGGAGTACGCCGGCTACGCGGGCACCGTGGGCGCCGTGTCAACCTTTCTGATCATCTTCTTCATCACGTGGCTGGCCACGCGCGTGGGGAAGAAGCGGGCGTTCTACGTGTCCACGGGACTGTCCATGGTGGGCTACGCCATGAAGTGGTTTTGCTACGACCCCACCCGCCCGTGGCTCGTGCTGCTGCCGGCGCCGCTGATGGCGTTTGGATTGGGCGGCCTCTTCACGCTGATGGGCTCGATGATGGCCGACGTGGTGGACTGCGACGAGCTGGAAACGCAGCAGCGGCGCGAGGGGATGTTCGGCTCGATCTTCTGGTGGGTGGTCAAGGTGGGTATGGCGGCGGCACTGGCGGGCGGCGGCTACCTGCTCAACGCCACCGGCTTCGACGTGGCGCTGGGCAGTGCGCAGACGCCGGAGACGCTGGTGCTCCTGCGCCTCGCCGACATTCTGGTCCCGTTCGTGGCCTCGGGGCTCGCGATCTGGACGATCGCCGGATATCCGATCACGGAAGACAAAGCCCACGACGTGCGCCTGCAACTCGAGCGCCGTCGTGGGCAGTCCACTCAGCCGGTTACGATCCCGTAGCCAAACGGGAAGCGCGGCGCCTCGTCCTTGTACGACGGCGCCGCCGACGCGGGCCACGCGAACGACAGTGTGCCATGGAACGGGAAGTCACCCAGCAGCACATCGGCGACGCCCTGCCCTTCGGAGCCCGGGAGCCACGCCGCCACAAAGGCCTGCGAGGCGTCGAGCTCCGCATTTACCACCAGCGGACGGCCACCGATGAACACGGTGACCACCGGTATCCCCTTCGCGGCGATGGCCGTAATCGTGGCCAGATCGTCCGGATGCAACTGTGCGAGCTCCGTGGTCTTGCCGTACGGTGGCAATGTGTGCGGCTTGACGACCACCTGTGAGCCGGGCTGCACACGGCCACCGGCCCGCAGATCACCCATCCCCTCGGCATAGGGCGTCTCGCCGATCACTACGATGGCCACGTCATGGCTGGCGGCGTCCGCCGACGCACCGCTTTCGTCGAGCGTGGCCATGGGCGTCAGCGCCTGGATCCCTTCCCACACTGACGTGCCGCCCGCGATGGCCTCATTGGTGGTTTCCCCCTGCCACGCCACGGTGAAGCCGCCGCACTGATGCCCGCGGTTGTGAGCCGACTTGCCGGCGACGAGGATGCGCGCCGCGCGCGAGAGCGGCAGCAGCGTCTGATCGTTCTTAAGCAACACGAGCGACTTGCGCACGGCTTCGCGCGCCACCTCACGGTGCGCCAGGCCGCCGAAGGCGGGATCGTTGGACCACACGCGCGCGGCGGGGCGGGGCTTCTCGAACAGACCAAAGCGCAACTTCACGCCGAGAATGCGACGTACGGCGTCGTCGATGCGCGACATCGGTACGACGCCCTGCTCCACCTGCTGCGTGAGCAGCGCGAGACACTGTTTCCACTCAACCGACACCATGAACACGTCGATGCCAGCGTTGGCCGCCATGCTGATCGCCGTGCCGTAGTCTTCGTGGAGATAGTCCACCCCATCCCAGTCCGAGACCACGAGGCCATCGAAGCCCAGCCGCCCCTTGAGGACGTCGGTGAGCAAGTAGCGATGCCCGTGGCACTTGTCGCCGTTCCAGCTGTTGAACGAGGCCATGACCGTGAGCAGCCCGGCATCGAGCGCGGGGTAATACGGTGTCATGTGGGTGCGTTCGAGCTCGGCCTCGGTGATCGCGGTGTCGCCCTGATCATTCCCGGCGGTGGTGCCGCCGTCGCCCACCCAGTGCTTGGCGCAGGCGATCACGCCATCGGCCCCGAGGTCACCCTGCACGGCGCGCACGTAGCCTGCCGCAAAGGATGCCACGACCTCCGGACGCTCCGAGAAGCTTTCGTACGTGCGGCCCCAGTGGATGTTTTGCGCGACGGCCAGCGTGGGCGCGAAGGTCCAGTCCACACCCGTCGCGAGCACTTCCCGCGCCATGACGCCGGCGGCACGCGCCACGAGCTCTGGATCGCGGGTGCAGCCGAGGCCGATGTTGTGCGGAAAGACCGTCGCTCCGCGCACGTTCGCATGGCCATGGATGGCATCCACCGCGTAGAGCAGCGGAATCGGGAGCCGCCCCGGCGCCTCGTCCATCGACGCGGCCCAGTAGGCATCGTTCATCGCCACCCAGTCGGACACGGCATTCGTGCCGGGCGCCGACCCACCACCGCTCAGCACTGACCCGATGTGATAGTCGCGCACATCATCGGCCGTGGCGGCCATGCGCTCGGGCATCATCATCTGGCCGAGCTTCTGGGCGAGGGTCATGCGCGCGAGCAGCGCATCCGCGCGCTCAGCCAGCGTCTCGTGTCGCGTCATCGTGGTCATGGGGATGGTGCTGCTGGAGTGGATCAGGTCGTATGAGAGGGGCACCGTGTCGTTCTACGCGCACACGGAGAATTCAACGAACGTGCCGGCGGCCGCATGCGGCGCCACCCACGCATGGAAGCGCCCCGGTTCGACGGCGAGCGTGAGGTCGCGGCCGTGAAAGGCGAGTGCCGACACGGGGAGCGAGAAATGCACGGTGCGTCGTTCGCCCGGCGCGAGGTGCACGCGCTGGAACCCCTTGAGTTCCCGAACGGGTCGCGTGACGCTGCCGACGAGGTCGCGCACATACAGCTGCACCACCTCGTCGGCGGCACGCGCTCCACGGTTGGTGATCGTGGCCGACAGCTCGACGGTGCCGGTGAGCGCGACCTCGGCGTGCTGTACCGACGGCGCGTCGTACTCCACCCACGTGTACGTGAGGCCGTACCCGAACGGAAAGAGCGGCGCGGGATCGACGTCGAGATGAAACGACGTGTTACCGATGGACAGCTGTGGCGCCCGCGGATGGATGTCGTGGATGGACACCACCGTCTCCGGGGTGGCAGGCTTTCCGGTGTGCTTCTGCGCGTAGTAGATCGGGATCTGCCCCGTGACACGCGGCAGCGTGACCGGCAGCCGCGCCGAGGGCGCCACGACCCCGAAGAGCAGATCGACGATCGCCGGTCCGCCCAGTGAGCCCGGATGCCAGGCGTAGAGCAGCGCGTGCACGCGGTGGGCGATGCGCTCGAGCGCCAGCGCCCGTCCGGCCATGATGACCAACACGACGGGCGTCCCGGTGGCCAACACCGCTTCCACGAGGCGCTCCTGCGCGCCCGGGAGTGACACGTCGGCGCGGCAGTGCGCTTCTCCGGAGAGGATCGATTCCTCGCCCAGCACGAGAATCGCCACCTCGGCACGTTCGGCGGCGCGAACCGCGTCAGCGAAGCCGCTCTCGTCGTGGCTGCGTGTGTTGGGCACCCCCGGCGCGACCTCGATCTGTACGCTGTCGGGGAGCGTGTGCCGGAGGGCCTGCAGCACTGTCCGGCTGTGCTGCGCGTCGCCGTCGAAAATCCACGTGCCAAGCTGCTCGTACGGATCGTCGGCCAGCGGCCCGATGACGGCTACGCGCTGCAGCGCGCCGGCGGCCAACGGCAGCAGATACTCGTGTTCGCGCTGCGTGTTGGTGAGCAGTACGATCGATTCGCAGGCGCTGGCGTATGCGGCGTCGAGGTGTGCGTCGTTCCCCGCGACGGGGAAGGACGCGGGTTCGGTGAACGGGCGCTCGAAGAGGCCGAGGCGGAACTTGAGGCGGAGCACGTTGGACACCATGGCGTCCACCTGCGCGAGTGGGACGTGCCCGCTGCGCACCAGCTCCGCGAGATGGGCGGCGTAAGTGGTGCTGGCCATTTCCATGTCCACGCCGGCCAGCGCGGCCTCGCGTGCAGAGCCCCATTCGTCGGCGGTGAGCCCGTGCACGGCGAGCTGGCGGATGGAGTCCCAGTCACTCACGACGAGGCCGTCGAAGCCCCACGTGTCACGCAGCACCCCGGTGAGCAGATCGCGGTTGGCGCTGGCGGGGATGCCATCGAGATCGCTGAACGATGTCATCACGGAGGCGACGCCGGCCTGCACCGCCGCCGCGAACGGCGGCAGGTGCACGTCGCGCAATTCGCGCGGGGCGATGTTGGTGCTGTTGTAGTCACGACCGCTTTCGCTGGCTCCGTAGCCCACGAAGTGCTTGGCGCAGGCGGCGATGGCGTCGGGGGCGGTGAGGTCGTGCGTCTGAAAGCCGCGCACCGCGGCGGCGGCGAGCGTGGCCGTGAGATAGGGGTCCTCGCCGTATCCTTCGGCAACGCGTCCCCAGCGCGGATCGCGACCGATGTCGATCATGGGGGCAAAGGTCCAGTTCACACCGCACGCCGCCGCTTCACGCGCGGCAATGCGCGCGCCGCGCTCCACCACGTCGGGGTTCCAGCTGGCGGCCTGCCCCAGCGGGATGGGGAACACCGTGGCAAAGCCGTGAATCACATCGCGGCCGATCAGCAACGGGATGCCGTGACGCGACTCGTGCACGGCGATCCACTGCAGCGCGTTCACCGTGGGCGCATGCACCTCGTTGATGACCGAGCCGACGCGTCCCTCACGTACCGCGCGTGCGAGATCGTCGGACACGTGCCCCCCGGCACCGGCCACCTGCTGCAACTGGCCGATCTTTTCGTCGAGGGACAGCCGGGCGAGCAGCTCTGCAATGCGCTCTGCGAACGGGGGCGTGGTATGGTCCACGGACGGCACGTGCGTGCGCTACCAGGCGACGGTGAGGTACGCCCGCACTTCCCATTCCGACCCGTTCGCGAGCGGCGCGGTCGGATCGCAGGTGGGCACACCGGTCACGAGGTCGGGCACACGCTCGGGGCAGTAGCGGGGGGAGTACTTATTGAGCGCCCGCCATGCGCCGCGCACGCCGACCTTGGTTTCCGGCACATCCCACCACTGCGGCGTGCCGATGGAGTACGACACATCGGTGAGCAGCTGTTTCGGGAAGGTGAGATTGAAATCGCGATGATAGTCGAATGGGCCCCAGTCGTTGAGCTTCGCGGCGGCCGTGACTTTCACGTGCTGCCGGACCACGCGCACGTCGACGCCCGAGCGATGCAACAGGCGCGGATCATTGCCGTTGGGCTCAGCCGTGCCGGTGTACAGATTCGCAATGAGGCGCAGATCGCGGGCCACACGCGACACGATGCGCGACCGCACCTCATAGAGGCTCCGCGCCGGCGTGGCGCCGGGGAACGGAAACGTGGTGCGACCGTCGGCGAGAATGCCGATCGCGGCGTCCTGCGTGGTGGGCAGGCGACGGTACACGTAGCCGATGTTGGCGGCGAAGCGGGCATCTTCCCGCATATCGTTGTCCCACTGGTACATCCACGTGGCGGGCGTGGGATCGAACGTCAGCAGCAGTTCGGCGCCGTATGTTTCACGGTTGGCGCGCACCGCGAACGGATCATCGATCACGTTGCGCGGCCGGCCCGGGGCCGGCGTGTCGAAGGGTACCGGTCCGACGATGGGCTTCTGGTAGAGCACGTTGGGCGCAATTTCGAACGACCCGAACCGCGCGGCGAGGCCGGTGATCGTGTTCCACTGATTGTTGAGCCCCGAGTCCTTGAGACTCCACCCGGTGAAGGTCTGCACCGACGTGGGGCCGCCATCGGCCACGAGCCCCATGATGGCACCCTGCGCGTACCAGTTGTAGCGCCCCTTCGAGTAGGTCACGCGCGCCTTGCCGCCGAACGCGTCACTGTCGCGAATTTTGTCCTGCAGCACGCGCGTGGTGCCGCCTGAGTAGTCCACGATCTGAAAGGGCACACCAACGCGCGTGGCACCGGCCCAGATGCCGCCTGCTTCCATGCCCACGCCGGCGATGGTGTCCGCCACGTGCAGCGTGGCGCGACGTGTCTGCGGAATGGGGATGGCAAACGAGCTGTTGGTGGCCGACGCCGACAGCTTGGCGACGTCTTCCTGATACAGCCCCGTGATGTGTGTTTCGCCGAACCTCCGGCTGTACTTGGCGATCGCGGTGGGGTTGGCGCCCCACCACAGCTCGGGGCCGAAGGCCAGCTTCAAACCAGCGAGCTTCCGCTTGCCCGTGAACTCGACACCGGCGGGGGCATTGCCGTTGTAGAGGTCGATGTTGCGGCCGTAGTTGGCTTCGCGGTAGATGCCGAAGAAATCGCCTTCGTAGCCCCAGTGGTAATGACCGGTGCGATAGAAGGCGTCGAGACGGAAATTGCGATCATCCCACGACACGTTGGCGCGATACACAGCCAGGCGGTCGATGCCATTGAGCCGCAGCGGCGCGCCATCGGTGAGTACCGTGCGCCCACGTCCGCGGTTCTCGTAGAAGATTTCGTCGATCGGGTTGTTAGGGACGTTGCCAAGCACGTTGAACGAAACCATGGCGGAGAACGCTTCGTTCGGCCGGGCGGTGACATCGGCGTAGAACGATTCCATACGATCGAAGCCGAGAAACGACGGGCGCGCGGTGGGGCTCGGGCTGCTGACCGACGGCGTGCTGATGCTCGTACCGCCGGTGTTGAACGTCTGCAATTCGAGGCGCATGCCGCTCACGGTGACGCGGCTCGCGCCCTCCCCGGTGAGTGCCGCACGGTCGGCGCGGGCGCGCAATTCCACGTCGGCGGGGCTGATGGCCGCGAAGTGCGCTGCGATGGCGGCGTTCCCGGTGGTGGCGTATGGGTCGAGGCGATAGGCCTGCTGCAAGGCGTAGAACGCCGCGCGCGGATAGAGCGCATAGAGCCCGTTGGCATCCGCCGGTCCCTTGGCCACGATGCCCCACCACTCTTCGTTCATGTTGTTGTCGCCTTTCGTGTAATCGTCGTAGCCGCCATTGGACCACGAGGCGTTGGTGTCGTGCTCGTTGAGACGCAGTTCCTGCCCGAACTTCCACCAGCCGTCGGTCCACTGGAAGGTGAACCCGCCGATGGCGTTGCCGGCGCGGCCGTGGCCGGCGGTCTGTTCATAGATCTCCCGCCACTGTCCGAGCAGGTAGCGGGCCTGCGAGGCCTGATCCTCGCGCATGTCGCGCGCGTTCCACGCGTCGGCCCCGAACTCGGTGAGCATCACGGGGATCCCCAGCGTGGTCTTCACCCGATCGAAGAGGTCACCGGCCGAGATGCCGCGATACACGTTGGTGCCGAAGACGTCGAGCCCCTTGGCTTCCTTCGCGATGATATCGAGGTACTGCAGGTCGCCATTCGCGAACGCGACCGGGCGGGTGGCGTCGGTGGCCTTGATGGCCCGCGCCACTTCGCCGACGAGCGAGTAGAGATACGTGGCCTTGGCGGCGTCCCGTTCTCCGGCGGGCAGATTTTCGGTGGCGGCCGACTTCCACTGCAGTCCGTAGTTGTTCTCGTTGCCGAGCAACCACATGAGCACGCCGGGCGTACCACGGAACTCGGCGACGAGCGCGAGGACTTCGCGGGTGAGGGCTTGGCGGACCTTGGGATCGGAGTAGTCGGTCTGGGCCTGATAGATCCCGCCGATCGTGGTGCCGTAGCGCCCCAGGGCGTGATTGAGCACGGTGAAGATGCCGTGGCGCTCGTAGATGTAGCGCACCCAGCGGGGCGGAATCCCGTTGTACTGTCGGATGACGTTGACGCCCATGACCTTGAGCAGCCCCATCTCACGATCGAGGGCCGCCTTGATCATCTCGTCCGGCTGCGCCCACAGACTGTAGGCGTAGTTGGTGCCGATCGGGAAGTAGTCCCAGTTCACGCCGCGCACCAACAGGTCGGCGC
This sequence comes from Gemmatimonadota bacterium, assembly GCA_031127095.1. Lineage (GTDB taxonomy): Bacteria > Gemmatimonadota > Gemmatimonadetes > Gemmatimonadales > Gemmatimonadaceae > Gemmatimonas. The sequence continues at coordinate 4,450 of JARIEX010000035.1, read as the reverse complement.
CATCCACCTGCAGCCGTGCACCCTCGGCATCGGAGCGGACCGCGATGCGCGGCGACTGGGCCCGCGCGACCGGCGGCCTCGCCGCGCTGAGGAGCGTGAGGCTGGCGAGCATCGCCGCGAGCGCGGACCAGCGGCGGCTCCGGACGGAGCGGGCGGGCGGCTTCAGCGTGGGGTGCATGATCGGGCCTCCTCCACGGGTAGGTGGACGGATAAGCGGGTCGGGCGGCGAGGGAGGGACCATCTTTGTTCGCCGACACAACAAAGTGCCGCCGACGGGAACAGCTGTCAAGCGTGGGGCGGGCGCTTCAGAGGATGTACTTGCGCAGATCCTCGTCTTCGCTGACCGCCTTGAGCCGGTCGTGCACCATGGCGGCATCCACGACCACGACGTCCTTGCCGCGGTCGGGCAATTCGAAGAGGACGTCTTCGAGCAGCGTCGTCATGACCGTGTGCAGTCGGCGCGCACCGATGTTCTCCATACGCTCATTCACCCGGGTGGCCACACGAGCCAGCGCCGCGATGCCGTCGGGCCGGAAATCGAGCGACGCCCCTTCGGCCTCCACCAGCGCCGCGTACTGGCGTGTGAGTGCGTTTTCGGGCTCCGTCATGATGCGCACGAAGTCCTGCTCCGTGAGCGGCTGGAGCTCCACGCGGATCGGGAACCGGCCCTGCAGCTCAGGGATAAGATCGCTGGGCTTGGACACGTGAAACGCACCGGCGGCGATGAACAGGATGTGATCGGTCTTCACCATGCCGTACTTGGTCTGCACGTTGGACCCCTCCACGATCGGCAGGAGGTCGCGCTGCACCCCTTCGCGCGACACGTCGGGACCGCCGCCCTGTCCGCGCTCGCCGGCGATCTTGTCGATCTCGTCGAGGAAGATGATCCCCATCGCTTCGGTGCGTTCGAGCGCATCGTCGGTGACATCGTCCAGATCGATGAGCTTGTCGAGCTCTTCGTCCAGCAGGATGCGGCGCGCCTCGCTGACCTTCACCGTGCGTTTCTTCTTTTTCTTCGGCAGCATGTCGCGGAACCACTCGGCGACACTCTCCATCCCCTCGTTGCCACCGGGCGACATCATCCCCGGCATCCCCGGACCGGTCTGCGACACCTCGACTTCCACCTCGCGCCCGTCGAGCTGCCCGTCCAACAGCAGCTGCCGCAGCTTGTCGCGCGTGCGCTTGTGGCGTTCCAGCGCCTGATCGTGTTCCGCCTTCGACTCCGGCGTGTCACCGGGCGCCACGGGCGGGACGGGGAGCAGCAGATCGAGCAAGCGTTCGTCCACCTTCTCGTTGGCAAGATCTTCGACTTCGGACTCGCGTTCCGTGCGCACCATGTCGATCGCGCTTTCAACCAGATCGCGCACCATCGACTCGACATCGCGCCCCACGTAGCCGACCTCGGTGAACTTCGAGGCCTCCACCTTCGCGAACGGCGCCCCCGACAAGCGGGCCAGTCGCCGCGCGATCTCGGTTTTTCCCACGCCGGTGGGGCCGATCAGGATGATGTTGTTCGGCGAGATCTCGGCGCGGATCGCCGCCGGCGTGCGCTGCCGGCGCCACCGGTTGCGCAGCGCAATGGCCACCGACTTCTTGGCGTCCGCCTGACCGACGATGTACCGGTCGAGCTCCGCGACAATCTGTCGTGGCGTGAGATCGGCGAGCCGGGCAATCGCCTGTTCGGTGCGTGGAGAGGGCATATCGAAGGCTAACGGCCCTCTTAGCTTTCGGGGATGTCTTTCCTGCTCAGTTTTGCCGGTGCACTGCAGCTCGCGGCGGCCGCCGTTCCCGCCCCGTCCGCGATCCAGGCGCCCGTGGATTCCACGCCGGTGATCTATCATGCCATCAACGGCCGGACCGAGGTCCAGATGGGACGAGCGAGCGCGGCGTCGGCAGACATCGACGGCCGCCTCGACGAGCCCGTGTGGCGTTCGGCACCGGTGCTGACCGGCTTCTCGCTGTACTCGCCCACGGACGGCCGCCCCGCCCCGGATTCGACCGAGGTGCGGGTGTGGTATTCGGCCACCGCGCTGTACCTCGGTGTGCGGGCATTCGAGCCGCACGGCATCGTGCGCGCCACGCTGGCGGACCGCGACCGCGTGGGCACCGACGACAACATCGAGATCCACCTCGATCCGTTCGAAGAGCGCCGTCGCGCCTTCGTGTTCATCGTCAACCCGCTCGGCATTCAGGGCGACGGGACCAAGGCCGAGGGCGGCGGGTTCATTCCCGGGTCGAACGTGATGCCGGGGCAGAATGACCTGAGTGCCGACTTCCTCTGGACCTCGCGCGGGCATGTGGAGGACTGGGGCTACGAGGTGGAAATCCGGATCCCATTCACCAGCCTGCGCTTTCCGAGTCGCCCGGTGCAACGGTGGGGAATCCAGTTCAGCCGGAAGGTGCAGCACAGCGGATACGAGGAGACGTGGACACCGGTGCAGCGTGGCGCGGCCTCATTCATCGCGCAGGAAGGGTGGCTGGCCGGGATGACCGGGCTGCAGCGCGGCGTGGATGCGCTGCTCAATCCCGAGCTCACCAGCACGATCAGCGGCGCGCCATCGGCCGATCCGGCGCGGGTGAACGACTGGCGCTACACCAGCCGACCGCGTGTGGGAGGCAACGTGCGCGTGGGGCTGGGGAGCAACTTCGTGCTGAATGGCAGCATCCGCCCCGATTTCTCCCAGGTGGAGGCCGACGCCTTGCAGGTGGCCGCCGATCCGCGCTTCGCGCTGTTCTATCCGGAGCGTCGTCCGTTTTTCGTGGAAGGCGCCGATCAGTTCAACGTGCCGAACACGCTGGTGTACACGCGCCGTATCGTGCAGCCGGATGCCGCGCTCAAACTCACCGGCCGCCTCGGGCGGTCGAACATCGCGATTCTCTCGGCCCTCGACGCGGCACCGACGACGGGCGGGGTGGGCGCCACCAAGCCGCTGGTTGATATCGTGCGGATCACGCGCGACTTCCGGCAACAGTCGCAGAGCGGGGTGTTGTACAGCGAGCGTGTAAGTGAGGGACGCGCCAACCGCGTGTTCGGTGCCGACGTGCGGCACGTCTTCGGCGGGAAGTATTACGCGCAGCTGCAGGCGGTGGGCAGTCTCACGCGCACGGCCGGCACGCAGAAGCGCGGGGGACTGTGGGAAGCGGTGGTCGATCGCACGGGACGCGGCTGGGGCTTTCACTACAACGTGCTTGGTGTCACGCCGGAGTTTCGCACCGACAACGGCTTCGTGGCGCGCACCGGGTTCGTGACGGTCAACACCGCCAACCGGGTCTCGGTGTTCGGCCAACAGGGCAAGCTGTTCGAGAAGCTGCAAACGTTTTCGCAGGTGAGCGGCTTGTGGCAGTACGGCGAGTTCTTCAAGGGCCGCAGCCTACTGGAGAGCCGGGCGAGTCTGGGGAATACCGTGACGCTCCGGCGCGGCTGGTCGCTGGGCTTCACACCCGCGTTCGCGACGTATGCGTTTGACCCCACGGTATACGGGTCGCTGCGCGTGCTCGAGAACAACCGTGCGTTGCCGTTCACGCCGGCACCGCGCATCACGGCGTTCTCGCAGCAGGCGAGCATGTCCACGCCGCAGTTCCGCCGTTTTGCCGCATCAGCCAGCGTGCTGCGTGCGCGCGACGTGGACTTCAACGAGACGTCGCGCGTGAGGCGCACCGCTTACAGCGCCAGTGTGGACTGGCGGCCGGACACGCGCCTGCGCGTGAATGCCACGTACGCGAGCAACGAGTTCGTGCGGCGGGTGGACGATGTCTCGACGTTCTCGACGCAGATCCCGCGCCTCAAGGCCGAGTATCAGGTAACGCGGTGGGTCTTTGTGCGCCTGATCACGCAGTACGAGGCGAACCGGCGCGAGACGCTTCGCGATTGGCGCACCGGCTCCCTGCTCTACACGCGCCGGGCCGACGGGTCGCTCACGCCCACGGTGGCGTCCCGCTCGAATCTGTTGCGCGCCGACTGGTTGTTCTCGTTCCGCCCCAGCCCGGGCACCGTGCTCTTCGCGGGGTACGGGAACAGCATGACTGAGCCCGAGGCCCTGGGGTTCGATCGGCTGCGCCGCGTGAACGACAGCTTCTTCCTGAAGGCGAGCTGGGTGAACCGGATCGGCGCGCGATGAGGTGGCGGCGGCATTCAATGCGCGGATGCCGCCGCCCCGCTGTGTTTACGGCGTGATCTGCCCGCCGGTGGTCGCAGACAACACCACGTTGCCATCGCCGAAATTCGTGAGTGTCGTGCCGCCGGTCCACCCGGTGGCGGCAAAGGTCCAGGTGAGGGGCACGCCGCCGGCCAGACCATACGCGCTTTGCCAGCCGGTCAACGCGGACAGATCGGGAACGGTCACATCGTAAGCCGACGCCCCCTGCAGATAGCCGCTTGAGGTCGAGACCTGATGGATGCGGCTGTTCGATGTCTGCTGGTACTGGGCCACGAAGAAGCGGTTGTACTGGC
>JARIEX010000171.1 GCA_031127095.1 Gemmatimonadota bacterium | reverse complement strand
GAATATTGCCCGCGCTGTCCTTCATCCCGATCACGTTCTCGTGCTGTGCCATCTCGTGCACGAATGCCGGGCTCAGCACCAGATGCGCGTACGCCGGCATGTTGTACAGCAGCACCGGCAACGGACTCGCGTCGGCCACGGCGCGGAAGTGCGCCAGCAGCGCCGCCTCGGTCATCCGCTTGAGGAAATAATGCGGCGAGATCACCAGCACGGCCGATGCACCGGCCGCCTTCGCATCGTGAGTACGCGAAATCGTGAGGCGCGTGCTCTCGCTCCCCACGCCCGCCAGCAGCCAGCGGTCGGCCGGCAGAATCTCGCGGGCCCAGCGCAGCAGCTGGCGGCGATCCTCGCAGTCCAGCAACGCCGATTCCCCACTGGAACCGGCCACCAGAACGCCATCGACGCCGTGGCCAAGATGCGCCTGCAGGTTGAACTGAAACGCGGCGCGGTCGAGATCACCCGACGCGGTGAAGCAGGAGACGGCAGGCACCATGAGCCCGCCAAGCGGAGTAGTCAGCATCCGCACAATCTACTGCGCCCCGGCCGACGCCGCTTCGCCGACCCTCCGGGTTCAGCTCTCGAACATGCGCTCGAAACCGGTGCTGAACACAGAATCCGTTCCCAACGGACTCGGACTCGACACGCGAGGCGCCTCACTGGGCGTCGTGCCGATCGGCGGCAACGTCGCGCCCACCCCCAACGGATTGGCCGCCAATGGGTTCGCCCCCGATGGATGGCCCCCCAACCCGCTCGCCCCGAACCCCGCCGGGGCCCCCACCGACGGCACACCATGCGGCCCGGTCCGCGGACGCACCGGCGATGCCCCAATGCCCATGCTCGCCGCCGTCGGCGTCCGCCGGTTCCGCCCCATCCGGAACGTCAACTCGAAGTCGGCAGGATTCGTCGCCGCCGCCTTCGCCACCTCAAAGGTCACCTCACCCGCCGTCACCAGCTCCGTCAGGTGCTGATCGAAGGTGCGCATCCCGTACTCCCCACCATCGGCCATGTAGTCGCGGATCTCGGCAATGTTGCCATCAGCAATTAGATCGCGGATCGTCGACGTCACGATCATCACCTCGCAGGCCACCACACGCCCCTGCCCGCCCGCGCGCGGCAACAGACGCTGCGACACCACGGCGTGCAGCGTCTCGGCCAGACGCAGGCGCACCACCGTCTGCTCCTCGGGCGGGAACATGGCCACGATGCGCATGATCGTACTCTGGGCGTCGGGCGTGTGCAGCGTCGAGATCAGCAGGTGCCCCGTCTCCGCCGCCTTCATGGCGGTGTCGATCGTCTCCGGATCGCGCATCTCGCCGATCAGGATCACATCGGGATCCTGACGCAGCGCCGCACGGAGCCCCATCCGGAAACTCTCCGTGTCGATCCCCACCTCACGCTGCGTCACCGAACTCTTGAGATCGGCGTGGAGGAACTCGATCGGATTCTCGAGCGTGAGAATGTGCTTTTCGGCCTCGGCATTGATGGCGTTCACCAGCGCCGCCATCGTGCTCGACTTGCCCGATCCCGTCACGCCCGTCACCAGCACCATCCCGCGTTCCGTGCGCGCGATTCGCTCCAGCGCCGACGGAAGCTTCAGCGACGCAAACGTGGGAACATGCTCCGGAATCACGCGCATCACAATCGAATACGCGGCGCGCTGACGCATGATGTTCACGCGGAAGCGCCCCACCCCCGGCGCCTGCCACGAACAGTCGTAGTCCTTCAGCGAGTCGATCAATGACCGGTCGGCGTCGGATGCCATCAAATGCATCGCGATCGCACGGGTCTGGTCGGCGGTCAGCGCCTGCTTCGTGAGCACCGACAGCCGGCCGTCGATGCGGGCGCGCACCACATCGCCCGCTTTGATGTGCACGTCGGAGGCGCCCCGATCAACGGCGGCCTTGAGGATTCGCTCGATCGCCACGTTGCGGAGCCAGTGTGAAGGGGCCGTCATCCGCGCGGGCCGGAGTGACCCGCGCTACAGTCCCCGACGATTGCCGCGGCGCGGAGCAACGCCCCGGCTACGCGACGGCATCGCAACGCGACGGCATCGCTACGCGAGCCCGTCGCCGGGAATCACGAGGGCATCCAGTCCCATCACCTGCCGCACGTCCCGCATCGTCTCACGCGCAATGCCGCGGGCCGTCGCGGCGCCGTCGGCCAGCGCGTCCAGCACCTCCGCCGGCGCCGCGTCCAGTGCCTCCGAACGCCGGCGGATCGGCGTCAGCTCCTGAATCATCCCCTCGTGCAACACCTTCTTGCAGTCCATGCACCCCCACCCCGCCGAACTGCACTGCGCCGACACATGCGCCACCGTCTCCGCCGCACTGAACGCCTTGTGCAGCTGGAAGATGTTGCACACCTCCGGACGTCCCGCATCCGTTTTGCGCACCCGCTGCGGGTCCGTCATCGCCGGACGCAGCTTCGCCCAGATCTCTTCGTCGGTCTCCAACAGCCCGATGGTGTTCCCCAGCGACTTCGACATCTTCGACTGCCCGTCCAGCCCCATGATCCGACGCGTCGGCGTCAGCAGCGGCTTCGGCTCGGGAAAGTACTCCTGCCCGAACTTCGCATTCCACTTGCGTGCGGTATCGCGGGCCAGCTCAAGATGCTGGATCTGATCCTCACCCACCGGCACCGAATCAGCGCGGTACAGCAGGATGTCGGCGCTTTGCAGCACCGGGTACATCAGCAGCCCGGCCGGGATGCTCTCCATCTTCGATGACTTGTCCTTGAACTGCGTCTGGCGCTCGAGGTCACCCAGCGGCGTCAAGGTCGTGAAGATCCACGACAACTCGGTGTGTGCCGGCACATCGCTCTGCACAAACAGCGCCGCCTTGGCCGGATCGATGCCGGCCGCCAGCAACGACTTCGCCATCCCCCAGCGACGCGCGCGAAGCACCGCCGGATCGTAGGTGCCCGTGATCGCGTGATAGTCCACCACACAGAACAACGCCCCGGGGTGCGTGTCCTGGAGTTGGACCCAGTTCTTGACGGCGCCGAGGTAGTTGCCGATGTGGAGTTCGCCCGAAGGCTGGATGCCGCTGAAGATGCGTGCCATCCTTCAAACGTAATCCGCCGTGAACCGCCCAAGCAACGCAAACAGATGCCGCTTCCCACCTCCACACAGCGCACCCACTGGCGTGACGTCGCGATCAGCGCCGCCGCGCACGCCGCGGCGTTCATCGCGCAGGAGTCGCTCACCCGCCACACCATCACGTGGGAGGAGAAGAGCGCGACCGATTTCGTGAGCCACGTGGACCTCGGCGCCGAAGCGATCATCCGGCGTGTCTTCGCCGAACAGGCGCCCGACATCCGCATCGTCGGTGAGGAACTGGGCGGCGGCTCCCCGGTCAACGGATTGGTGGCCATCGTCGATCCGCTCGACGGCACCACCAACTTCCTGCACGGCTTTCCCAACTACGGCGTGTCCATCTGCGTGGCGCTCGATGGGGTGCCGCAGGCCGCCGTCATTCACGATGTCTCCCGAGGCGGCACCTATCACGCGATTGCCGGGGGCGGCGCGTTTCGGGACGACCGGCCGCTCCACGTCTCCACGCTGGCCACCCACGGACGTGCCTTGATCGGCACCGGTATCCCCTTCAAGGACATCACGCACGCCGACCGCTACCTCGGCCAGCTGCGGCGCCTCATGCCTGTCGTCTCAGGCGTTCGACGCGCCGGCTCGGCCGCCCTCGACCTCTGCGACGTGACCGCCGGGCGCTTCGACGCCTTCTGGGAGCTGTACCTGAACCCGTGGGATCTCGCCGCCGGGGTCCTGCTGGTCCGCGAAGCCGGTGGACGGGTCACCGACCTCGAGGGCCGCGACGCAGGACTCGAGGGCGGGCCAATCGTCGCCAGCAACGGTATCCTTCACGAATGGTTTCTCGGCGTCTTGCGCGACGAGGGGCCCGCCCACTCCCCTCAACCCGCCTGACCGTGTCTCTCGTCGAGTGCGTTCCGAACTTCTCCGAAGGACGTGATCCAGAGGTGATCGCTGCCCTCCGCGACGCCATCGCCGGGACGCCGGGGGCGCACGTGCTCGATGTGTCCAGCGACCCGTCGCACCATCGCACGGTCATCACCTTCGTGGCCACACTCGACGCCGCCGTACCCGCGGCCTTTGCCGCCATGCAGGTGGCGCGCGACCGCATCGACCTCACCACGCATCGGGGCGAGCACCCGCGCATCGGCGCCACCGACGTCGTGCCCTTCATTCCGCTCGACGGCACCACGATGGAGCACTGCGTCGCGCTCGCCCGTGAGCTGGGCGCACGCGCCGCCGCCGAGCTGGGGATTCCCGTGTTCCTCTACGAACGCGCGGCCACGACCCCGGCCCGTGAAAACCTGGCCGATGTCCGGCGCGGCGAGTTCGAAGGGCTGCGCGACGACATCCGCAGCAATCCCGCACGCACCCCCGACTTCGGTCCGCGGGACGTGCACCCCACGGCCGGCGCGACTGCCATCGGCGCACGCCCGTTCCTCGTGGCCTACAACGTCTACCTCGGCGACGCCACCAACCTCCCCGTCGCCAAGGAGGTCGCCAAGGCCATCCGCGGTTCGTCGGGCGGCCTGCGCTACGTCAAAGGACTCGGCATGGAGGTCGACGGACAGGCGCAGGTCTCCATGAATCTGGTGGATACCGAAAAAACGCCGTTGCACCGTGTCTTCGAGATGGTGAAGGCCGAAGCCGCCGCCCACGGCGTGGTGCCCACGTGGAGTGAGATCGTGGGCCTCGTCCCTGAGCGCGTGCTGCTCGACGCCGGCGTTCGCCACATCCAGCTCCGCGGCTATTCCAAGGCGATGCTGCTCGAGACCAAGGTGCGGGAGGTCGTCGCCGGTGGCGAGGCCGTCGACGCCTTCATGTCGCGTGTCGCCGACGCCAGCCCCACCCCCGGCGGCGGCAGCGTGGCAGCCCACGTCGGCGCACTGGGCGCCGCGCTGGCGCAAATGGTGGCTGGTCTCACCATCGGCAAGAAGAAATACGCGGCGGTAGAAGCGCAGATGCAGGCCCTCGTCCTCGAGGCCCACGCGCTGCGCCGCGAACTCACGGAGCTCGTCCAGCGCGACGCCGACTCCTACGAGCAGGTGCGCCGCGCCTACGCCCTGCCGAAGGACACCGAGACAGCGCTCGCCGCGCGCGCGGACGGCATCAGGAACGCCCTCATCGCCGCCTCGCGCGTCCCACTGGAAACGGCACAGCTGGCCGTTCGTGTGGCCGGCATCGCCGCCACCGTCGCCGAACACGGGAACACCAACGCCGTCACCGACGCCTGCGTGGCCGCCCTGCTTGCCGAAGCCGCCTGTAAGGGTGCCGTCCTCAACGTGCGCATCAACGTCGCGTCGCTCGACGACGCCGGCACCGAGACGGGGGCGCAATTGGCCAGCGAGGCCCGCTCCTGCCTGGATGCGGCGGCCATGCACGCGCGACTTGCCGAAGCCGCCGCCGATCGCGCCATGGGGCCCACGTGACAGCACGGGGACTTGCGCTCGCTGGCCTGCTGGTCACAGTCACCGCCTGTCGCTCACCCGCTGGAGCAAAGGCCGCGGTGCCGGCCGACCGCACGTGCGCGTCAGCAGCGGGGATCGGGCGGCTCGTCCTGGTGCTTGATGCGCAGCCGGCCACGTCTGGCACTCCCGAGGCACTGGTCCGCCTCGAGAGCGACACCGAACGCTCCACGCTGCGTGTGAACGCGGCACTGGGGACGACCTTCGAGTTGCGGCCGGGCCGCTATCGCCTCGGCATCACGCTCAGCGGATACACTAGCGCGGAGCGGCAGGTCGTGGTCGCGTGCGGGACGGAGCAGACGCTCACGGTACCGCTGAACAAGAAGCGGTAGCTCCGCCGCCCTGGGCGATCAGCCCAGTGGCTGCGTCAGAATGCGGGGGCCGCTCTCAGTGATGGCGATCGTGTGCTCGAAGTGGGCCGACCGCTTGGCGTCCGCCGTAACGACCGTCCACTTGTCGTTCAGCGTTTTCGTCTTCGCCGTCCCCACATTGACCATCGGCTCGATCGCAATCGTCAGACCGACCGCGAGCTTCTTGCCACGCTTCGGCTTACCGTAGTTAGGGATCTGCAACTCCTCGTGCGGCGAGAAGCCGACGCCATGCCCAACGAGCTCGCGCACCACCGAGAACCCCTCGGCCTCGACCACGGCCTGCACCGCCGCGCCGATGTCACCAACGTGATTGTCCTTGGTGGCAGCCGCGATACCGGCGCTCAGCGAGCGAAGCGTCACGTCCATCAGGCGCTGCGACAGCGCATCAATCTCGCCCACCGCGATCGTGATCGCGGAATCCGTGTACATCCCTTCCAGCTTGACGCCGACATCGCACGTCACGATGTCACCCTCGTGGAGGATGCGCTTCCGCGACGGAATGCCATGCACGATCTCTTCGTTGATCGAAATGCAGGCGCTGCCGGGAAACCCATACAAGCCCTTAAAGGCGGGCTCCGCGCCGGCATGCGAGCGGATGAATGCCTCGCAGAGGGTGTCCAGCTCGCCCGTGCTGATGCCGGGGCGAACACTCGCCTTCATGTGCTGCAGTGTGGCGTACAGCAAGGCGCCACCGCGCGCCATGATGTCGATTTCGCGCGGTGACTTGAGCAAGGTGGCAGGCGCTGATCCGCCGATCGCCATCAATAGCCGAGGGCCTGAAGCGCGCGCGCTTCGACCTCTTCCAGCGATCCGATCGCGTCAATGTGTACCACCCGCGGCCCG
>JARIEX010000170.1 GCA_031127095.1 Gemmatimonadota bacterium | reverse complement strand
GCGCGGCGTCCTGGCGCGGCGTCCTAGCGCGGCGCCTGCCGCGCCAGCGTCGCCGGCGTCCACGTGAACCCCACCGCGAACGTGTCCTGTCCACCGGCCACGTCCGATCCGCTGAACCCGGCCGACGCGCGGACGGCGAACTGCCGGTTCACCTGGAAGTTCGCCCCGAGGTCGAAGTTGAGGCTCACTTCGGACTCGCCACCCCGGTCCGTACCGCAACTGCCACACACATCGAGCGACGCGCGGGGATGAACGAACGGTGTGAGCGACATGCCCTGTTCGAGGGCAAAGGTGTGCCCCACGCTGACCCCGACCGGGACACGGAACAGCGTGCTGCCGCCACCGAACGACGCCCCAGCCCCGGCGGCGAGCAGCACATCGAGCGGCTGGTCCCCCGTGGCCGTCGCCAGCGTCTGCGCGAGGCCACCACCCACGAAGAGCGTCAGACTCTCACTGCCCCTGCGGTCCGCCACCCCGGCGTCAAGCTCCCAATGGCGACGCGCCGACATCCCTTCGCGCCACTGCAATAGCACCGTCGTGCCGGCGCCGCTCGCCACCGCCGTGGTGTAGTCGCGCGTGGACACCGTGGGCAGCTGCAGGGCCGGATAGTGGAACGCCTGCGCCTCTGCGCGCGCACGCACCGTCACGACCGCCGCGAGGGCGGTCAGGGTGCAGGCCACCGTGGTTCGCCACGTCGTCATCAATCAATCTCCGGGAAGCGGCTGAAGGGCAGTGAATGCGAGGATCGGGGAGACACGGTGCCGATGCCGTGACGCACCCAGCGAATATACCGCCGTACCACGGATTCGATCCGTCGTTGCAGTGCCCTCACGACAGAGCGCCCGACGAGACTCGCCGGGCGCTCTGTTCGCTCAGGACGGGTGAGCGATCAGCGACCGCGCACCGACGGCGGCAGCACCGCTTCCAGAATCTGGCCCGGTCCCATACGCCCTTCGATGCCGGCCTTCGCCTGCAGATTCACACGGACGAAGCCGTAGTTGCGCCACGCCGGCGTGCCCTTGGCATCCGGGATGGTGTCGGCGGACAGCCGCGACGCCATGGCAAAGATCACGCGCGGACTGTCGAACACCACGGCTGGGGCCGGGTTGCTCTTGTCCGCCTCGTACAGCGAGATCCCGCGATCGGGATACGGCGCCGTGCGACGGCCAAGGTACGTGGTGCCGGTGAACTTGCCGGTGGTGTCGAGCTTGATGCCGTACGCGTTGTAGTAGTAACCAACCGGCGGACGGAAGTAATTCGAGTCGTTCAGGATCATGATGGCACCGCGCACTTCCACGCGACCGCGCGGCACGATCGTCATGGCGCCGTTGGTGGCCACCACGAACTCCTGGTTCGCACCGGGGTTACCGGCCACGAGCGGGATACCACGACCAAAGGTGCCGAACCGGAGGCTGGACACGCGGCTGGCGTTGGCCTGGCTGCGACGCGCCCACAACGGACGCACCTCGCCGGGTGCCGCGCCGGCGGCTCCGGATTCGATGCTGATCAGCACCGTGTTCAGCGAGTCACCCGCGGTGAACACCGGGGCCGACACGCGCGACACGGCCACGCGCAGCGCGACGTTCGGTCCGCCCGCCTTGAAGCTGGCACCGGTGCTCGGGAAGGTGGTGTTCGTGAACACCGGATCGCCTGCCGCATTGAGCGACGAATCGCGACGGGTGGCTACAATGTTGAGCGCCGTCGCGGGCGCGAACTTCGTGGCCGAGTCGTTGGCAAACCACACCGTGTAGCTGCCGGTGGCCAGCGAATCGAGCCCCGCCAGCGTGATGATCACCGAATCGGTGGCCGGCGTAGCGGAGGCCACGATGCCCACGGGGAACGTGACGGTGCCACGAGGGAGGTTGGTGGTCACGCGGGCGAAGATCGTACCGAAGCCGAGGTTGCCCACCGGCTCGGTCGTGATCGAGCGCTCGTTGCCACAGGCCGTGGACGCGGCCACGGCGATCACGCCGGCCGCAAGCAGAAAGGGACGCATGGAGCGCATATGTTAGTTGCCCCCGCCGACTGCACCGGGGACATACCGGAAGCCGAGCGTAAACATGGTGTTCAACGCCGTCTTCTTCGCCGCGGGCGGCGTCGGGAAGTCTTCCGGGAACGGCTGAATGAGTTCAGTGCGGTCGCGCGCCGGGTTGAGGAACTGGCGGTCGAAGCCCTGGTACTGCACGGCGCGCACATCGAACTGCAGACCGGCGCGCTCGCTGAGCTTGATCCACACCCCGCCACCACCGGTGTACGACACATCGTTCCGGCGCGTCTCCTTGCCGTTGATCTGCGCGTCGAGAATCATCACGTACGTGCCCACGCCGCCCATCACGAACGGGGCGATCTTCTTGCCCGGATACCGCAGCGTCGCCGCGAGTCCGAGGTTGACCGTGTTCACCGGCTGCCCCACGTACTGGTAGTAGACGGAATCGCCACCGGCCACCGACGCGTTGCCGAAGCGCAAACGCGTCAGGAAGTCCGCGCGCGTGGTGTTGCCACGCGACACGTCCACGGTGGTTCCCAATCCGAGATACTTCGACAGCGCGTACTCCGCGTCGAGGCCGATCACCGCTGCCGGATCGAGGCTCGCCGCGCGCTCGGCCTGAATCGTGCCGACGCGCGTGGTGACCGTGAACTGCTTCGGCGCCAGCTGCGCGCCGGCGCTCGTCGCCGCGAGGGCGAGGACGGTGATGAAGAGGGCGCTGCGGTTCATCGACCCACCTCGAACGAGAAGATCTGAATGTTCTGGAGCGCACCGGCCGACTCGTACGAGTAGTCGAAGCGCACGCTGCGACCCTTCGCGGGCAGACGGAGCCCGAATCCACCGGCCAGCCCGACCGGTGTGTCGGTGCCGATGTTGCGGTCGTCGTTGTACACCCGCTTGCCGCCGCGCACGAAGAGCACGTTCCGGTAGCCGTACTCGACGCCGAGCGCGTACTGCGTGGTGAAGTCGGTAGACTCGTTGATTGCGACTTCCGCGTTCAGCGTGTTCTTGCCGCTCCCCTTGCCAAACAGCGAGTTGGCCGAGCCCAGCAGATCCGACGCCATCGAGAGGCGGAACTCGACCGGCAGTTCCACCTGCGAGGTGTAGAGCTGCACGCGCCGGTTGTCGCTGAAGTTGGTGCGGTCGGGCGTGGACACCACGCGGCTGATCAGCGCGCCCGACGCACGGGCGGTGGGGCCGACGTTGGAAATGGAGCCACCAATGGTGAGCCCGTACAGACCGGTGTTGAACTGGGTGCCGATATCACCAGCCACCCACTTCGTCCCGGCATCGGGGATCCCTTCGGTGATGTACTTGATCTGGGCGCCCACCTGCAGACGGTCGGTGAGCCGCTTGGCGTAGCCCACGCCGACCACGGTCGACGTCCACTGGAAGAAGTTGCCACCCAGTCGGTCGCCGAACGGATTCGTTTCGGTGGTGCGCTTGATGTCACCCGAACTGAGGGTGTTGAAGTGCACGCCGATCACGCCACCGACCGCAGGGATCGAGAGCGCGGCGTACGTCTGACCCAGTCCGAGATCGCCGTAGAGGCTCTGCCGGCCGGCCGCGGCCGAGAAGGACTCCGATGTACCGGCGCCCGACGGATTGGAGAACCACGCCAGCGGTCCGTTGACCGAAGCGGCCGTGGCGTTGGCCATGCTCGCGCTGCGCGCGCCGACGCCGATGTGAAGGAAATTGGCACCGCGCGTTCCCTGACGATTCGGGGAATCCGCGGGTGTCGGGAGAAGGCCGCCCGGCCCCTGGGCACGCACGCTCGTGCCCAGCAGCAGGGTGGCGGCGCTCACGGCGCCGATGAGTTTGGTGATATGCATCGCTGCTCCCTTAGCGGATGATCACGAACTTGCCGCGCTGCACCTGATTCTTACCCGCAGAGCCGGTCGCAGTGAGCACGTAGATGTAGAGACCTGACGTCATATCAGTGCCTTCGCGCGTGCGAAGGTTGAACGGCAGGTCACCGGTGGTCGAGTTGTTGCCCGCGTACGTCAGGTCGCTCTTCGTCCACGACAGCTCCTGCAGGAACTGGCCGGACACCGAGTACACGCGCAGCACCCCTTGCTCGGGCACGTTCGTGAAGAAGATGCGCGGCACCCCGAGTCGCGTGCCGTCGATCGGATCGACGTCGGAGCGCACGAGGTACGGATTGGGCACCACCGACACCTTGGCCAAATCGGCCTTGGTGATTTCGGAGGCGATGCTGAACGGCGTGGCGACGAGCTGCACAGTGGAGCGCGCATCGAACGTGCGCGTGAGCTCGAACATCTGCTTCCACGTGGGCTCGGCAGCGAGATAGCCACCGGCCGACGACGCGCCGCGGGTGTTGATCGCGAGCGGGTTGCAGCTGGTCTGATCCACGTTGGTGCCCACGCGGGCGCCGGTGCCGTTGTTACCGCCGGTACACGCCACGAGGAACTTGTTCAGGCCGATCGAGTCGGCCAGCACCGGGATCGGACGGTAGCCGTTGGCGCCATCGGCCTGTACCACCACCACCCGCGTCGAGCCAACCAGCACCGTGCTGTCCTTCTCGACCTTCTGGAGCACGATCAGCGTGTCACCCGGCATCCACACCGAGTCGGGGACGGCCACGCGGACGGTGTCGTTACCGGAGCCGAGCAGACGGGTGCTGCCGATGCCACCCTGCGCAAAGCTCTGGCGCGCCAGCATGGCAAACTTCACCGTCTCTTCACGGCCGCCCACCGGGTCGGTGAACTTCATCGTGAACGGGACGCGCACCCGGACCAGCGGACGGACAGTGGTGGCACCGACGAGCGCGCCGACGGCCGCCGAGGTCTCGGTGATCGTGGTGGCCTTGGAGGCCACAGTCTGCAGCGCCGTATTCACAGCGCCCCGCAGATCGGCCACGGGGTCGAGCTTGAACGACTTGCCGCCCCACGGATCGGTGAGCCACGTGAGTTCGTAGCGGCCGCCCTTCACCCGCTTGTTGCCCACCAACGGGCCGGTCGTAGCCGGGGTGAAGGTACCCTGCACCTGGGGCAGGAACTGACGGGCATTGCCCTGCAGCGTGTCGCCGTCCTTACGGATCACGAAGTTGCGATCGCGCAGCGCGTTCCCCGACAACCGCTCCACGCGGAACCCGTTGGCCGTGTTCGACGTGTCGTCCGGCTGGGCCGTGAAGCCCGGGTACAGCGGCGAGCCGACCTGATCACGGACCTGGTTGCCGCCGTTGGTGCCGTATGGGTCGTTGATGCCGAAGATGGGCTTGTTGTCGCTGGTGACCCAGAGATAGCCGGGGTACGCCGTCGGCGCCGCCACCGTGTCAACGAACACCCGCGAGGCACCGCTGAAGCCGCGCGCCGTACCGCTCAACAGGTTCACGCCGGAACGGAACGGGATGTCGCCGGCGGTGCTGAACGTCTGCTCCTTGGCCACGAAATTCGCCGACGGCACCGACGTGGCCGACGTGGTGGCCGCGGGAAGCACCCAGCGTGCGCTGATGGTGGTGGACACCGCCCGCGTCACCGTGTCCTGCACCTTGCGCACGATGAACTGGTTGCCGAACACCATGCGGGACGTGCCCGACACGCTGTTGGACACCGCCTGCACGAGCACCGGCTGCGTGGCCGTGCCGACGATCGTGGCCGTGTCCACGCGGGCGAACTTGCGTCCGGCCGCATTCGTGATGGGCGCGTAGATGTTGAGCGATGCCGGTCCCGACGTGGCGAACGCCGAGTTGATCGTGTCGCGCGGGAAGCCGAAGGCATCCTGCACGTTGGTGATCACGAGGCCGCGCCCGGGGAGCGAATCGACGATCCGGAAATAGTCGTCCGAGAAGCCGCGCGTCCGCGTCACGAAGGCGTACGTATAGGTACGGCCCGCCTGCACCGTTTCCGCGTAGTTCGCTGTCTGGGGCACACCCTTCCTGTAGTTCACCGTGGCGACCGGGCGCCACGCGAAGGCCTGCTGACCGGCATCGATGGTGCGCGTGGGCGCCGACGTGCAGGTGCTGGCGTTACCGGTGCTGTTGGTGAACGTGGTCCCGCCGTCACACGACTTGAACACGTACACCGACGACAGGTTGTCGTTGGCACGCGCCTTGAGCGAATCGAGCAGCGTGGGATTGAGGCGCAGGAGGCGCCGCGTGGCGACGTCACCGGCGGCCGAGTCGGCACGCAGCTTGTTCACCAGGCTGATCATGTACGGATCGACCGGGTTGATGGTCGGGTAACGCACAATCAGCTGCGACCCGATCGTGGTGGCCGCCCCCGCCGTGAGCGAGTCAATCAGCTCGGCGGAGCTGATGGTGTATGAGAGCCCGGCCTTCACCTCGGGGTACGCGAACGGCTGCGGCCCGGCGTAGTTCGAGCGGTACGCGTCGTTCACCCCTTCGATGGTCTTGCGCGTCGCGATCGAATCGGGCGACCACGAGAAGGCGAAGAGGAACTGCGTGGTATCACCGGCCTTCAGCTTGAACGGACCGGCCGAGAACGTACCGAGGATGTTGCCGTACTCGTTACGGTAGCCACCCACGATGGTATCAGAGAAGGCCACATGGCAGCCGAGCGAACCGCAGCCGGGCACCGAGATGGTGTCCTGCACGCCGTCGTTGTTGTAGTCCCAGCGTCCGAAGGGGCGACCGTTGAGCGGATTCGTGGTCGCGCCCGGCACGAACTTCGGAAACTTCACACCGGCCGGTGTGGCCGGCAGGGAGCCGCTCCACTCTTCCGGCGTCACCATGCCGGCGTAGTTGTTGAGCGTGAAATCCGACGG
>JARIEX010000169.1 GCA_031127095.1 Gemmatimonadota bacterium | reverse complement strand
GTGGTGGCGGACTGGCCCGGTCATGTCCCCCGTGGGGGTGAACTGGTCGCGGTGCTGGTGCAGGCCGGTGCGCCCGTGAACGCGCCGGTGGAACATGCGGGGGCCACGGGCTCCCCCGAGACCGCGTTGCACTGGGCGGCCAGCAGCGACGACGTGGCCGTGCTGGACGCCTTGCTCGATCACGGGGCTGACATCGAGGCGCCGGGGGCGGTGTTCACCGGCGGTACCCCGATGTCGGATGCGGTGGTGTTCGCGCAGTGGCGCGCGGCCCGTCGGCTGCTGGCGCGCGGTGCGGCCACCACGCTGTGGCAGGCTGCCGCGCTGGGGATGCTGGACCGGGTCCGGGCGCACTGCTCGGCGCGGCCGGCCCCGACCGCGGCCGAGCGCGATAACGCCCTATGGCACGCCTGTCGCGGCGGTGATCTCGCGGTTGTGGCCTATCTGGTGGATCACGGGGCCAACCCGGACGCGCTCGGCCACGACCGGCAGACGGCGCTCGAGGCGGCGGCCGCCGCCGGTCATGACACCGTGGTGACGTGGCTGCGCGCTACCCGGCGCTGACGCCCACCATGTCGCCTCGCCCATGGCGTCCCGCGATCACCCGCTCCATCAGGTCGCGCAGTTCCCCCGACGTGAACGGCTTGGCAATCACGGCCGTGACGGCGTCCCCTTGCTGCAGGATCGCATCGTCGCCCTCCACGAAGCCGGTCATGAGCACCACGGGGAGCATCGGGGCGCGTGTGCGGACCACGCGGGCCAGTTCGGCGCCGGTCATCCCCGGCATGCTGTAGTCGGTGAGAATGGCATCGATGGACGGTGTCCCGTTGCCAAGCGCCGCGATGGCGTCGGCGGCGGAGCTGTACTCCACGGTGCCCCAGCCGTGCCGCTCCAGCAGTCGCACGGTGGCGCGCCGCACGCGGTCTTCGTCATCGACCACCATGATGCACCCCGCGGTCTCGGTGGGGGCAATGGCGGGCGAATCGATCGGGGTGGCCAGCGGCATCGCCGTGAGGGGGAGATACACGCGCATGGTGGTGCCGATGCCCGGGGCGCTCTCGGGGAGCACGATTCCGCCAAGTCCGGTCACCGTGGCATGCACCATGGCCAGCCCGAGCCCGGAGCCCTGACCGCCGCGCTTGGTGCTGAAGAACGGTTCGAAAATGCGGCGGAGGGTCGCGGCATCCATCCCGTTGCCGCTGTCCGCGACGCGCAGGCAGGCGGCGTCCGACACGCCCGGCATGGCCCGCGCGAGGTCGGAGCCCGGGGGCAGCGACACGCGGCGCACGTCGAGCCAGACGGTCCCGCCCCCCGGCATCGCGTGGGCCGCGTTGCTGGACAAGTTGAGCAGGATCTGCTGCACTTCACCCGCCTCGGCCTCCACGATCACGCGTGGCTCCACCGCCGTTTCGATCTCGATGGTGGGGGGCACGGTCGCCCGCAACAGGCGCACCGTCTCGTCGACGAGGCTGCCCAGATCGAGCGGGCCTCGTACTTCGCGCTCGGTGCGTGAAAAGCTGAGGATGCGGCGCACGAGGACGCGGGCCCGCTCGGCCGATTGCACGATGTCGCCCAACGCGGCCGTCGCGGGGTGACCGGACGGCAGCTGAACGAGCGCCACCTCGGCATTGCCGTAGATGGGCTGCAGGAGATTGTTGAAGTCGTGGGCGATGCCCCCCGCGAGCGTGCCGATGGCGGCCAGACGCTGGTCGTGCCGCAGGCGGTCTTCAAGGGCGCGCTCCCGGCGGACGTCGCGCAGGGTGGCCAGTACGTAGGCCAGCGTCCCGTCCGCCTCGCGCACCGGACACAGGGCGCCCGACATCGCCACCGGCTCGGTGCCCGGCGGGCCCAGCTCGAGTGTCCCCTCCCACGTGGTGCCCTGCAGCACCGCGTCCCACGATGGCAACGCGGTGAACGGCATGCGATCGGCGGCGGCGGCCCGTGCGGCCGCGTTGGCGTAGGTCACCTGCCCGGCCGGATCGATCAGAATCACGATGCCGTCGCTCTGCTCCATGGCGTCGGCGAGCCGCGCGCGTTCCGATTCAGCCGACGCCCGTGCGGTGGCCTCGTTGCCAAGCCCGGTCGCGATCACGGCGGTGGCCAGCATGAGGAACAGCCCCATCACGAACAGCGACGCGCCGATGATCAGCCAGCGTTCGAGCGAGAAGTTGGCGTCGATGGCCCAGACCTCGGTGCCGCGGGCGATCCCCACCGCCACGTACGCCACACAGCTCATCGAGGCGAGGAGCCCCACGATGCCGGCCCGCAGCCCCAGCAGCAGCGACGACGCCACCGGCAGTGCCAGCAGCCACACCATCGACGAACTGAGCGGGCCGAACGCAATGGTGAAGAATGCGCCCACGGCTCCCAGCAGCCCAAGGAGCACACCGGTCCGCCACACGTACGGGATCTGACGGCTCAGCAGCATGGTCAGGAGCACCCCGTACGCCGCAACGTCGGTGATCACCACCGCGTACGCGCCGTCGCGCACGCCCACGAACACGGCCGTCGCGATGGGGAGCAGCAGCAGGATGGCCAGAAAGAGCAGCGTGGCGCCCAGAATCCGATGGCGCCACCGCTCGATCGGCGTGCCCTGACATGGGGCAATCCAATCGACGAGAGCGGCGATACGGCGCGACAGGGCGTCGGCGTCAGCCATGGGAAGTCAGGGGGGAGGGGCGCGCGTGCTGGGCAGGAATAATCGTGAACAATACGTCATAGTGCGGCTGATCACCATCCGCTAACGTGAGTGGGCGGTTCCTGACGCGGCGCGCCTTCGGAACCTCCCCTCACCCTTCACACCCGCCCCATGACGACGCCCCGCATCACGCCCCTGCCGATCACGGCGCTCCGCCCTGAATGGGAGGCCACCATGGCGCGCATTCCCGGCAAGGGGCTCAAGGGGGAGAACGCCCCGGTGAACGTGGTGGGCACTCTGATGCACGCCCCCAACACGCTGGGCACGTTCCTGGAGTATTGGGTCACCGCCAAGCAGGTGATGAGCCTGTCGGTGCGCGAGCAGGAATTGGTGATTCTGCGCATGGGGGTGCTGTACGACTCCGAATACGTGTGGCGGCACCACGTGCCGGTGGCCGAGGAGTTCGGCGTCACGGCCGCGGAAATGGATGGCGTGCTGGCGGCGGCGTACGACGTCTTCGTGTCGCCACGTGAGCGCGCGCTGTTGGTGCTCACCGATGAAATCGTGGAGCGGCGCACGATCGGTGATGCGGCATGGGAGGCCTACGGATCGCAGCTGCCCACCGACACGATGCTGGAGCTGATCGGCCTGGTGTCGCAGTACGTCCTGTTCGCGGTTACGAACAACGTGTATCGGGTGGCCCTCGAAGCCCCGATGCTCCCCATCCGCGGCTTGCGCTGACGTACCGCCAGAAATCGAACAGGGTGGCGTCTCCGCGGAGAAGCCACCCTGTTTTTGTATCACGCATCGTGCGAGTGCGCGTTAGGCGCAATCGACGCGGTCAGCGTCGATCACCTTACGGGACCAACGCCACCTGACCGCGCAGCTCACCGCCGGCATTCGCGTCGGTGTGCAGGTTCACGTAAATGCCACCGGCGCGCATCTGATCGATCAAGGCGGTGAGGGGCTGACCGGCGAGCGCGCCGCTCAAGTTGGATGCCGTGATGAACTGCTTGCCGACGCGACCGTTCTGCGCGCCAACCAGCGTGGGCGGATCGACCAGCGTGGAGACCACGGCGCCATTCGCACCGCGCGCACCGGTGTGAAAGTGGCCGAACCGCACGTTGGACAAGCCATTCACCGTGATGTTCACGAACAGCGTGTCATTGGTGCGGCTGAGCGTGAACTCACTGGTCCCCGTGGCGGTGGTCGTCACCGGCGGGTTCTCTTCGGCGCCCGACAGGGTCGCGCGAAACTTCACAAGCGGCGTTGGGGCGACCACCGTTTCGTCGTCGCTGCAATTCGCGAGCGCGGCCCCGACGAGCACGGCGCCGGCGAGGGATACGAGGGAGCGGGCAATGCGGCGGAGTCTGGGACGAGTCGACATTGGAATGCGATTGAGGGTTCACGGCTGACGTACGCAGTGAACCCCCAATCTCTCACACCATCGCTTTGTTCCTGCCCGGCGTCACGGCGCCGGTTTGTACCGTCAGTCCAAATCGAAGCGGTCGGCGTTCATGACCTTGGTCCACGCGCCCACGAACGTGTGCAGGAACCGGTCGGTGCCGTCGTGCTGCGCGAACACCTCGGCGATCGCACGGAGCTGCGAGTTGGAACCGAAGACGAGATCGACGCGCGTGGCGGTCCACTTCACGTCGCCGGTGGCGCGATCGCGCCCTTCGAACAGATCCCCCGACTGCGACGCGGCGCTCCACGTGGTGCCGATGTCGAGCAGGTGCACGAAGAAGTCGTTCGTGAGCGTTTCGGGACGATCGGTGAAGACCCCGTTGCGCGACTGGCCCACGTTGGCGTTCAACACACGCAGACCGCCCACGAGCGCCGTCATTTCCGGCGCCGACAGGCCGAGCAGCTGCGCCTTGTCCACCAGCAGCTCCTCGGCTGACATGGTGAACGCGGTCTTCTGGTAATTGCGGAACCCGTCGGCCTGCGGCTCGAGCACGGCGTAGGAGTGCACATCCGTGTGCTCCTGCGTCGCATCCATCCGTCCCGGCGTGAAGGGGACCACGATGTCGTGGCCGGCCTTCTGCGCGGCCGCTTCGATGGCCGCGCATCCACCGAGTACGATCAGGTCGGCGATCGAGACCTGCTTGCCACCCGTCTGCGCCGCGTTGAACTGCTGCTGAATCGTCTCGAAGATCTCGAGCGCGCGGGCCAGCTTCGCGGGCTGGTTGACGTCCCAGTGCTTGGCCGGCGCCAAGCGAATGCGCGCGCCGTTGGCACCGCCGCGCTTGTCAGAGCCGCGGAAGGTGGAGGCCGAGGCCCACGCCGTGGCCACGAGCTGCGCGATCGAGAGGCCCGACGCGA
Organism: Gemmatimonadota bacterium; assembly: GCA_031127095.1. Taxonomy (GTDB): domain Bacteria; phylum Gemmatimonadota; class Gemmatimonadetes; order Gemmatimonadales; family Gemmatimonadaceae; genus Gemmatimonas. The sequence goes on along the minus strand of JARIEX010000169.1, from coordinate 1,784 downwards.
GGATCGTGGTCTTGAGCGCGGCGATGTCGTGGGCGTCGATCAGCGCGTGATTGACGGCGGGGATGGGGTCCTGCCAGATCAGCGTTTCGCTCGGCGCGAGCGGGCCGTGGTAGCGCGTGCTGGGGCCCATGTCGCGGTGCGTGAGCTTGAACCACGCGCGCGCGAACGCGTCAGCGAACTCATGGAAGTTCTCGCGGTAGCGCTTGGAGATCGCGAGGTAGGCCGGGTCGGTGCGCAGCGCCATGTCGGCGGTGGACATCATCGGGGCGTGACGCTTGGTCGGGTCGTGCGCGTCTACCACGGTGGTCGCCGCGGCGGGGTCGGTGGGCGTCCACTGCTGGGCGCCGGCCGGGCTCTTGGTGAGCTCCCACTCGTAGCCGAGGAGCGTGTCGAAGTAGCCGTTGTCCCACGTGGTGGGGTTGGGCTTCCACGCGCCTTCGAGGCCGCTGGTGATCGTGTCGCCGCCCTTGCCGGTGCGGAAGCTGTTCGCCCAGCCGAGGCCCTGCAGTTCGATGCCGGCGCCTTCCGGCTCCGGACCCACGTGGGCGGTGTCACCGGCGCCGTGCGCCTTACCGAAGGTGTGACCGCCGGCGACGAGCGCCACGGTCTCTTCGTCGTTCATGGCCATGCGGCCGAAGGTCTCGCGGATGTCGCGGGCGGAGGCCATCGGGTCCGGCGTGCCGTTCGGGCCTTCGGGGTTCACGTAGATGAGCCCCATCTGCACGGCGGCCAGCGGGTTCTCGAGTTCACGGTCGCCCTGATAGCGCTTGTCGCCCAGCCACTCGGCTTCAGCGCCCCAGTAGATGTCCTGTTCGGGTTCGAACACATCGTCGCGGCCGAAGGCGAAGCCGAAGGGCTTGAAGCCCATGGACTCCATGCCGCAGTCGGCGGCGAAGATCATGAGGTCGGCCCACGAGAGGGCGTTGCCGTACTTTTGCTTGATGGGCCACAGCAGGCGGCGGGCCTTATCGAGGTTGCCGTTGTCGGGCCAGCTGTTCAGAGGGGCGAAGCGCTGCGTGCCGGCGGACGAGCCGCCGCGGCCGTCGCCCGTGCGGTAGGTGCCGGCGCTGTGCCACGCCATGCGCACGAAGAAGGGGCCGTAGTGGCCGTAGTCGGCCGGCCACCAGTCCTGCGAGTCGGTCATGAGCGCGACGAGATCCTGCTTGAGGGCCTCAACGTCGAGCGTCTTGACGGCGTCCGCATAGGTGAAGCCCGCGTCCAGGGGAGTGGACATCGGGGAGCGCTGATGGAGGATGCCCAGGTTGAGCGCGTTGGGCCACCAGTCACGATTCGAGCGGCCGCCGACCGCGGTGGCCTTGGGCGCGGTACCACCGTGCATGACGGGGCATTTGCCGCCGGTCCCTGAACTGCCTTCCATATGCGACTCCAATCGGGCTACGGGTGTTGACCTGCTCGGTCCGGGATGGGGAAACAGATCCGGACAGCGTTGAATCGTATGAAGTTAGGAGTGTCTGATATAGCCCGCAATCGGGGAAACGCTATACAATCCATAGCCGAAGCTTATAGTTCAGCATGGACACGCATCTGCTGCGGGCATTTGTGGAGACCGCCGACGCCGGCTCGCTGAGCCGGGCGGCGCGGCATCTGGGGGTGTCACAGCCGTCGCTGACGGGGCAGATCCAGCGGCTCGAGACGCATCTGGGGGCGCCACTGTTCGACCGGCATGGGCGCGGGGTGACGCTCACCGAGGCGGGGGAGGCGCTGTATCCGCGGGCGCGCCGCATTCTGGACGACGTGCGTGACACCGAGGACGCGATCCGCCG